>JAXDMI010000441.1:0-2980 GCA_034666145.1 Myxococcales bacterium
TTGCGCCCGACTACCTGGGTCTCGGGACCGATCTCGAGGGTCTGCTTGTTGGCTTGCCCGCGCGTGACCTTGAGGGTTCCGCCACGGACTTCCAGCCGACCCTTCGCGACGACTGTAGCATCCACGGATGACGTTTTAACACGCTATGCCCGCGTTCCGGCAAGAGGAATGCATCCATGGCCTCACGAGGCCCCTGCCGGGAGGCCTTCCTGGGCGCTGACTTTGCAGCTCCCGCCCGCACCCGCTACGATGAAACGAGCATCTTTATAGGTAGGTCTGCCCTTTCTTCCGAGGCGCACCCCACCATTCGGTAACAGCCCATGCGGCGCTTTCTTTTTTCCACAGCCACGCTGGCTGCGCTCGGCGGCGCGACCATCGCGGCGGCCGGAGTCCTGGTCGTCGCTGCCTGTACCAGTACGGCGACGCCGGATCGGGAGCCGATCGCCGAGGATTCCGGCCCCAAGCGCGACGGCGGGCTCGTCGGTCCGGCCGAAGCCGGGGCGTACGACGCCGGGACGGCCCTCGGTCCCGAGCCGAATTGCGCGACCTATTGCGGGCAGATCATGAGCAGCTGCACCGGCGCCCACGCGCAGTACGCCAGCGGTACGGAGTGCCTCGAGCTCTGCCAGCGCCTCCCCGCGGGCGATGCCGGCGACACCGAGACCAACAGCGTCGCGTGCCGGCAATACTACGCGGGCAGCCCGGCCCGCACGAGCGCGGGCGATTACTGCCTCGCCGCCGGTCCCTTCGGAGGCGGCGTCTGCGGCGATCGTTGCATCGCGTTCTGCGCGCTCACGCTCGGGGCATGCTCTCCCGATGCCGGAGGACCCGCTCCCTACGGAAGCTATCCAGACTGCCAGACGGCCTGCTCCGGCTTCCCCTATCTCGACGGCGGAGCGGACGGTGGCGGCGAGCCGCCTGACGGTCCCGAGCAGGGAAACACCCTGAACTGCCGCCTCTTCCACGTGCGGAGCGCGGTCCACGACGGGAGTGGCTGCGTCGATCTCGGCGCCGACAGCGGCGCGTGTCGCTGACCGTCGGCCGTCTCACTCCAGCGGCGATTGGTGCAGTGCACGCTCGCCGATGACGGCGACTCGCAGAAGCGTCAGCGCCTTCGACCGCTCGGGATGCCGCCGAACGAGTTCGGACCGCCGTCGGTGAACGAGCCCGCCGTCACCTCGGTGTGATCCTCGCGGATCTGGAACTGAGGAGGAGGCGCGGGCTGGCGCCGCCGGGCATTGCCCATCACGCGACAGACCTTGCGCCACGATTCCAGCGCATCGAGCGCGGAGCCGAAGCGCTTCTCGCGCTCGCGCGACATGATCTTGGAGAGGAACTTCTCGATCGCCGCCGGCCACGTGTCGCCGGTGGTCTGCGCGAGGGTCGGCGGATCGCGATCGAGCTTCAGCGCGATGAGCGTGAGCGCGTTCGAGCCCTCGAACGGCAGGCGACCGGTGAGCGCACGGAACGCCACGGCGCCGAGCGCATAGAGATCGGCGCGCTCGTCGACGCGCGCCGAGCCGCGCACCTGCTCCGGCGCCATGTACGCGAAGCTGCCGAGCGTCGCGTCGAACGCGGTGAGCGAAGGCTCGCTGCGCCGCGCGGCACTCGACTTCATCTTGGAGACGCCGAAGTCGAGGATGCGCGTGCGCTCCTCGTGATCGCCCTGGGCAATCTCCTCCGCGGTGAGCTTCCTCTTCTCGATGAAGAGGTTCGCGGGCTTGATGTCGCGATGCACGACGTGCGCGTTGTGCGCGGCGCTCAATCCCTGGAGGGCGTCCTCGACGATGGGCGCGACCTCGGCAAACGACAGGTACTGCTCGCGGCGCAGGCGCTCATCGAGGCCTTCGCCGACCAGGCGCTCGAAGGCGATCCAGAGGCGACCGTCCTTCTCCTTGCCGGCCCCCAGGATCGCAGCGACGAACGGCGATTGGATCTGCTTCGCGATGTTCGCTTCGCGATTGAAGCGCGCGACAAGGTCCGGGTCCTGGGCGGCACGTTCGTGGAGGACTTTGAGGGCGACCTTTTCGCCTCCACGACCCTCCGCAGCGTACACCTCACCCATTCCACCCTGGCCGATCAGCCGACGGATCTTGTAGATCCCGCCGATTATCGATCCTGGCGCGAGGCCAGGCTCGGATGCCATATCCCGGTCGAGCGTAGCACGGCATCGCGGGCCGGCGACAAGCACTGGCTTCGCCCCGAACCATCAAAGTGCCGCTGGAATTCCAGGAATCGACCGCGCGAACCGCTGTTGAACAGGGAAGCGACCCCCTCTAACCTCGCCTCGGCAGTTACGGCGTCACGAGACACAAGCGCCTTGGCCGTCGCGCTCGCGTGGTTAGCTTCCTCACGCGGCCGACCCGTACCCGTACCGGAGACACACCCCAGAGCCATGCGAAGCGTCCAAGACGTCGAGGCGTACCTCGAAAAGATGAACCGGCGGTTTTCTCACGTCGATGACAACGCCAATACGTTCCTCGTCCACGGCGGCGGGAACATGCCTCCGACGGTGCTGCGGGTGGACCCGCCCCTCGTCGTGCTTCGCGTCCACGTCGGCGACATCGACGGCGACGCCAGCCACAACGGCGGGCTCTATGAAAAGCTCCTGACCGTCAACGCCAAGTCTCTCGTGCACATCAGCTTCGGCCTCGAGGACGGCAAGATCGTCCTGTGCAGCGCGCTCGAGCTCGAGAACCTCGACTACAACGAGCTCGCCGCAGCGCTCGACGAGATCGACGTCACGCTCGCGCAGCAAGTCGCGAAGCTCGCGGAGATCTCCAAGGACGCGCGCGCCTCTCAGTCGTCTCCCCCAAGGAAGGCCTGATCATGGGCATCTTCAGCCGCCTCGCCCAGCTCATCAAATCGAACCTGAACGATCTCATCAGCAAATCCGAAGACCCGGAGAAGATGCTGAACCAGATCGTTCTGGACATGAACAACCAGCTCGTCGAGGCGAAGAAGCAGGTCGCTTCTTCGA
>JAXDMI010000442.1:0-5553 GCA_034666145.1 Myxococcales bacterium
CCGACATCTCGAGCCGCCGTGAAGCGGACGAGACGCGCTCGCAGCTCGCTGCGATCGTCAAGTCGTCGAACGATGCCATCTTCTCGAGGGGGCTCGACGGCACGATCCTGTCGTGGAACGAGGCCGCCGAGCGACTCTTCGGGTACACGCGCGCAGAGGCGCTCGGCCAACCGGCATCGATGCTGACCAGTCCCGGAGGCCGGAACGAGGTCATCGAGATCGTCGCCCGTGTCGCTCGCGGCGAGGTCGTCGAGCAGCTCGACACGATGATCCGGCGGAAGGACGAGTCGCTGGTCGACGTGTCCCTGACCGTGTCGCCGATGCGCTCGGCGAGCGGCGAGATCGTCGGTGCGTCGGCCATCGCGCGCGACGCGACCGAGCGACGACGTGCGGAGCGAGCGGAGAAATCGCTGCGTGAGACCGAGGAGCAGCTCCGACAGGCACAGAAGCTCGAGGCGCTGGGCCAGCTCGCAGGCGGCGTCGCGCACGACTTCAACAACATCCTGTCGGTGATCCTCGGTTACACGAGCATCATGATCGAAGAGCTCGCGGGCGGCGATCCCATGCGTGACGACGTCGTGGAGATCCACGACGCCGGGCTGCGCGCGAGCGAGCTCACACGACAGCTCCTTGCGTTCAGCCGCAAGCAGGTGCTCCAGCCGCGCGTGATCGCCGTGGGGTCCGTGGTGGCGCGCGCGCAGAAGATGCTGCGTCGCTTGCTCGGCGAGGACATCGAGCTCGTTCTCGTCGACACGTTGGAGTCGACGGCGGTCAAGGCCGACCCCGGTCAGCTCGAGCAGGTGATCATGAATCTCGCCGTCAACGCACGCGACGCGATGCAGGGCGGCGGACGATTGCTCGTCGAGACGGGGCGCGTCGCGCTCTCCGACGACGAGGCGCAGCGCATGGCGGTCGCCGCGGGCACCTACGTGACGCTGACGGTGAGCGATTCGGGGTCGGGAATGGACGAGGCCGTTCTCGCGCGCGTCTTCGAGCCCTTCTTCACGACCAAGGAGAAGGGCAAAGGCACAGGGCTCGGTCTCTCGACCGTGTTCGGCATCGTGACGCAGAGCGCGGGGCACGTCAGCGTCAAGAGCGAGGCAGGAAAGGGCACGACGTTCCGCATCTTGCTGCCGGCGACGGACGCGACGCCCGAGTGTGCCGAGACTCGAGGCCAGGTCGTCGGCGCGACGCCAGGTCCGCGTCCGAGCGAAGTGATCCTCCTCGTCGAGGACGAGGCCCAGGTCCGGACGCTGGCGTGCAGCGTCCTCCGGCGCGCCGGCTATCGCGTGCTCGACGCAGCGAACGCGGGCGAGGCGTTGCTCATCTGCGAGCAGCACCCAGGTACGATCGACATCCTCGTGACCGACGTCGTCATGCCGCGCATGGGCGGGCACCCGCTGGCGCTACGACTACGCGAGCAGCGCACGGGCCTGAAGGTCCTCTATGTCTCCGGCTACACCGACGACACGGTGCTCCATCATGGCGTCGAGCTCGGACACCTCGCGTTCCTCGCCAAGCCGTTCACCCCGCAGTCGCTCATCGCGAAGGTGCGTGACGTGCTCGACGCACCGGCTCAGGCCGCTCCGGCCTGAGCAGGGCGGCTGAGTCAGAACACGTAAGGATTCGCGCCGGGCGTGACGAGCTTTGCGGCGGAGCCGTGGAGCGTGACGGTGCGACCGCCGCCCTCGACGTGGACGCGCGCATCAGCGGTGGTGGCGACCGCTTCGTGGGCCCCGAGCATCACGACGAGGCGATCGGGCGAGTCGGGCGCGACGTCGACACCGACCAGGTGACCCTTGCCGTCGAGGAGGAGTCGAGCGGGCAGCTCGCCGTGCAGCGCAGGCCGCGCGCCCGGCTGCGAGTAGACGACGACGGTGCCCAGGGCAGGATCGTGCGCGTAGCTGGTCGCGCGCGTCTCGGGAAGCATGTCGGCATGGTAGGCACGGACCGCGCCGAGCGCCACCCTACGATTTCGTGCGCCGGAGATGTCCCTCGGCAGCAGCCAGGAAACGCCCGCGCGCGAGGGCGTGATCGATGATCGGCATCGGATACGTGCGGCCTAGCTCCACGCCTGCGGCGCGAAGCTCGAGTGGGGGACACTGCCACGGGCTGTGCAGCCAGCGCGATGGCACCTTCGCGAGCTCGGGCACCCAGCGACGAACGTAAGCGCCGTCGGCATCGAAGCGCTCGCCTTGGGCGACGGGATTGAACACGCGAAACCACGGCTGCGCGTCGACGCCACATCCCGCCGACCATTGCCAGCCCAGATCATTGCTCGCCCAGTCGCCGTCGGTGAGGTGCTTCATGTAGTGCGCCTCGCCGAGACGAAAATCGAGGAGCAGGTGCTTGCAGAGGAAGCTCGCGGCGATCATCCGCGCGCGGTTGTGCACGAAGCCTTCCGCGAGGAGCTGGCGCGCGGCGGCGTCGACGACGGGGTAGCCGGTGGTGCCGTCTCGCCACGCGCGCCATGCCTTCTCGTCGTCGCGCCACGGGAAGCCTTCCCACGCGGGACGGAATGGATGCACGAGCACGTCGGGCTTCGAACGCAGAACGTCGTACGCAAACTCGCGCCACACGAGCTCGTTCGCGAACGTCCGCCACGCCTTCCCGTGATCGGCGAGCCCCGTCTTCACGGAATGCCAGACGGCGCGCGCAGAGAGCGTGCCGAACTTGAGGTCTTGCGAGAGGCGGCTTGTTCCTGCGAGACCCATCACGTTGCGACCATGTTCGTATCGCGCAGCGGGGCCCTTCACGAAGTGTGTGAGGCGAGCGCGGCTCGCGCGTTCTCCTCCGGCGACGACCTCGTCGTTGCGCGTGATGCCAATCGACGCGAGCGTCGGCCGCGTCGTGAGCAGCTTCTTCACGGCTGGTGGTATCGCGGGGAGCGGCGGCAACGCGCGCGGCGCGGGCCGCGGCGCGTCGATGGTCACCGTCTTCGCGAAGGCGCGGCCGAACGGCGTGAAGACCGAGAACGGAGTGCCCGATCCGGTGAGCACCTGGCCGGGAGCGGCCATGGTCTCGCCCTCGAAGAGCTCCAGACGCGAGGCTTGGTCATGGAGCGATTTCGCGATGCGGCGGTCGCGCTCGATGCCGAAGGGCTCGCTCCATCGATGCGCGACCACGCGGTCGGCATGGAAGAGCTGCGCCAGCCGAGGGACGACGTCGGTGCTCCTGCCGGCGGCGAACAGCAACTGCGATCCGCGTGCGTCGATGGCGTCGGCGAGCTCGCTCAGTGAGTCGACGAGGAACTGCATTCGATTGGGTAGCTCACGGGCGCGTTCGGGCGCGAAGAAGAAGGGATCGACGACGAATAGCGGCACGACCTCACCGTCGCGAATCGCAGCGAGGAGCGGAGCGTGATCGGCGAGGCGGAGATCCTTTCCGCGGAACCAAACGAGCGTACGCATCGAGGCCTTCTCCATTACTCTGCAAGCTGCATTGCTTCTCACGATTCTCACGATCGCTCAGCTCGTGTACGTCGTGGTCCTCGCGATCTGGATCCTGTTCGAGAAGCGCTCTCCGGTCGCGACGCTCGCGTGGATCCTGAGCCTGATCGCGCTGCCCTACGTGGGCTTCGTGGTCTTCTTCTTGTTCGGGCCGCGGCGTCTGTTGCGCAAGCGCCTGAAGCACAAGCGGGCGCGTGGAGCCGTGACTGCAGCGACGCCGCTCGGCGCGAGCGAGCCGCCGCCGGCGCAGCACGATCCGCGCGTCGAGCAGCTCGTGCATCTCGTGCAGAAGACCGGTGAGCCGCCGGCAAGCCAGTGTGACACCGTCGAGATCTTCCATGATGCGCTGAAGAGCTACGACGCGCTCGAGGAGGCGATTCGCGCCGCGAAGCATCACGTGCATGTCGCGTATTACATCTTCGATCCGCGGCGCACCGGACATCGCTTCCGCGATGTGCTGATCGAACGAGCGAAGGCGGGCGTGCAGGTCCGGGTGCTCGTCGACGACGTGGGCTCGAGCGCGATGGGTCGTCGATTCGTGAAGCCGATGCGCGAGGCGGGCATCAAGTTCGCGCGCTTCAACGAGGTGGCGTTCTCGCGGATTCGGAGCCGGATGGACTTCCGGAACCATCGCAAGATCGCGGTGTGCGACGGAACGGTGGGGTTCACGGGCGGCGTGAACATCTCCGACGATTACCTGCCGGCGGTGGAAGGTCCGAAGCCCGCCGTCGACGTGATCCGCGACGTGCGCAAGGAGGTGAAGGGCCACAGCCTGCCGTGGCGCGACACGCACGTGAAGATCACGGGCGACGCGGTGCGCTGGCTGCAGCTCACGTTCCTCGACGACTGGTACTACGCGACGAAGTACGCGGCGCGCGACAAGGTCTACTTCCCGCCGCAGAAGCGGACCGGGCAGCATCTCGTGCAGATCGTGGCGTCGGGACCGGACCGCGAGGTGGAGCCGATCCAGAAGCTGTACTTTGCAGCCATCGCGACGGCGCGCGAGCGCGTGTACGCGACGACGCCGTACTTCGTGCCGGACGACGCGGTGCTGACGTCGCTGACCACGGCGGCGATGCGCGGTGTCGACGTGCGTGTGCTGGTGCCGCGGCGAAGCGATTCGCTGGTGGTCACGGCGGCAGCGCGCTCGTATTACGACGCACTGCTGGCGGCGGGCGTGCGCGTGTACGAGTACCAGCCGACGATGATCCACTCGAAGACGCTCGTAGTGGACGACTTCTTCGCGGCGGTGGGCACGGCAAACATGGATAACCGGAGCTTCCGCCTGAACTTCGAGGTGACGGCGATCCTCTACGGCGCGGAGCACGCCGACGACCTGTCGGCGCAGTTCAGGAGAGACCTCAGCAAGTCGAAGGAGATCAAGCCGGCAACGAGGTTGCTGGTTCCGCTGCGCTGGCGCATGGCGGAGGCGGGGGCGCGGGTGTTGTCGCCGCTGCTGTAGCTCGATCGCGCGCGCGGGCCCAGTCGCTCTCACGGTGATGGCGGGCGCGATGCGAACGCGCGACGTGGGTCTGCAGGGTCAGCGGGTCGGCTGGTCGGCGAATGGTGGGTGCGCGGGGATCGCGCGATTCGACACGGGGCTGCTGCCGGTCGACGTCTGGACGGGGCTGCTGCCGGTCGACGTCTGGGTCACGACTTCTTGATCGTGGAGGTCCGGGCGAAGCGTCACCGCAAGCGGATGCACGGGAGGTGGGGGTGCGTGATCGAGTAAGAACGCGGACGCGGACGGCCGACGCGGACGCGAATGCGAATCCGGAGGCGGAGGCGGAGGCGGAGGCCGACGCGGACGCGGATGCGGATGCGGATGCGGAGGCGGATGCGGACGCGGACGCGGACGCGGACGCGGACGCGGATGCGAGTACAGCAGACGCGGACGCGGATGCGGATGCGGATGCGGATGACGGATGCGGACGGATGCCTACGGATGCGGAGGGCTCGCGCGAGAGGCGAACGCGACACGGCGACGTGACGGACGAGAGGGACATCGCCGGAACGGGGCTCGACTACGCCGGTGGTGGCGTGGCCGAGTGGCCGAGTGGCGGTGCCGCGTTTGGCGAGCGGCGCGTGTGATTTGCGCGGCGTG
>JAXDMI010000443.1:0-11857 GCA_034666145.1 Myxococcales bacterium
GGCGGCGCTCGCACTTCCGGTCGTGCTGCTCGGCGGACGCGAGGGCGCCGCTGCGGACTCGTCGACCGACGAGCGCCTCGAGCTCCTCTACGACGCGATCACCGAGTTCATGCATCGGCCCTTCTTCGGGCTCGGCATCGATCAGTTCTTCGAGATCCGCCGCATGACGGCGCACAACTCGTATCTCCTCGTGGCCGTCGAGCTCGGCCTGCCCGGCCTCTTCGCGTGGACGGGTCTTCTCTGGATGTCGGTGAAGATCCCGCTGACCATCGTGAGAAGAGGCCCTCCCGAGCTGAATCCGGACGTGAAACGACTCGCGATGGCGCTGATCGTCTCGTGGGTCGGCATGGCGGTGGGAATCTTCTTTCTTTCGTTCACTTACAAGCAGCTGCTGTTCGTTTGGCTCGGTATGTCCGGTGCGCTCTACGGCCTCGTGAAGACCGAGCATCCCAGCTTCGAAGTGCGGATAGAACGTAAGGATTACTTGGGTATCGCCGTATTCGATGCGGTGCTGTTGTTGCTGCTGTTCGGCTACACGCGCCTCAAGCCGATGTGACCTCTCGTCTAGCGGCGGATCCCCGATGCCGTGTTAGGGTCCGCGCACGATGCACACTTGTCTTCGTAGCGTCCTTTCCGTCGCCCCGGCCGCGTTGCTCGCGGTCGTCACGGCGGTTGCGTGCGGCTCCTCGGACGGCGACGGTGGCGGTGGTCCGGGCACCGGCCCGGGCGGCACGTCCGGCGGTCCGGGAGGCCCCGGATCGCTGCCCACCGCCAACGGGACGTGCCCGCACGATCTCTCGATGGCGCCCGGCACGGCGACCAACGGGCTCTCCGTTCCCGCGGCGCATCCGCGGCTCTGGTGGACGACGGAGCGCCTCGCGCGCGCGAAGACGTGGCTCGCGGCCCATCCGCAGGAGCCACGCGACGACGACTTCACGGGTCAGATCTTCATCCATGCCGTGAGCGGCGCCGACGACTGCTCGAAGGCCATCACGTGGGCCATGGACTTCACCGTCCCGGACAGCGACTTCGACGTGGCGTCCGATCAGCTCCGCTTCAACGGCGAGCAAGCCGCGATGGTCTACGACTGGTGCTTCGACAAGCTCACGAGCGACCAGAAGACGACGCTCGCCACGCGCTGGAACGGCTACGTCGCGCGCGCCGCCGATCTCTCGTGGGGCGGCCACGACATGCCCGAGAACAACTACTTCTGGGGCTATCTCCGCAACGAGATCGAGTGGGGCATCATCACGCAACAAGAGCACCCCGATGCCGACAAGCTCCTCGCGCACGGCCTGGGCGCGCGCTGGAAGGACTCGTTCCTGCCGTTCGCGCAGGCGACGTCGAACGGCGACGGCCGCGGAGGCGTTCCGCAAGAAGGCTCGCAGTACGGCGCGTACATGACCGACTACCCCGTCGCCCCGTTCGTCACCGCGAGCCTGTACGGCCGCAGCGTCTACGACGAGACCGACTACTTCAAGGCCACGGTGTTCTATCTCCTCTACGCCACGACGCCCGGCCTCACGACGAGCGCCGTCGACGGCAATACGGGATACGAGATGTTCCCGTTCAACGACGACGAGGCCTGGCAGGAGCGCAACTCGGCGGCGCGCTTTGCCGACTTCATGACGCAGGCCGGGATCTCATGGGGCTGTCTGCCGGTCGGCAAGTACGCACGGCAGTGGAGCGCGGTCACGGGCGCGGCCCCGTCGCCGTACGTCGCGGCCGTCGATCAGGGCGGCGACGCGCTCGACTACGGAAAGCTTCCGCTCGATTACTACGCGCCCGGTCCTCGCTATTTCTACGGACGCAACGTGTGGGGCGCCACGGCCACCGCATTCCACTGGCAGATGGGCGATTACGCCACTGCCGGCGTGGGTCATACCCACAAGGATTTCGGTAATTGGCAAATATGGCGCGGCGGTCGTTGGCTATCGCGCGAGAGCACTGGATACTCCGATACGTATACCGACTTCGGCGGTACGGGCTCCGTCGATTCCGACGCCACGGTCGCGCACAATACCGTGCTCGTGAACGGACAAGGCTTTGCCGATCCCTCGGACATGGGCGTCGACGGCCCGACCGTCGTGCGCCGCCTGGAGAGCCAGGCTGATTACGCGTACGCCGACGTCGATCTCACGAAATCGTATCGCAACAGCGACATGAACCATCCCGATCGCGACAATCCCGCGGTGTCGCACGTCGAGCGCGAATTCGTGTTCCTGCGTGGCCTCGAGACCACGGTCATCCTCGATCGCGTCGCGTCGAATGCCGTCGGCGGCAAAACGGCAGAGGCGGTCACGAAGAGCTTCCTCGCGCACTTCGAGAAGGCGCCCGTCGTCGAAGACCCGACTCACGTGACGTACACGAGCGACGCGCAGGCGCTCCGCCTCACGGTGCTCGTGCCGGCGGCGCCGACCACACGCGTCATCGACGAGAAGTCGGCGAAGGGCAGCTCCAACGGGCAATTCCGCCTCGAGGTCGTGACGTCGGGCGCGGCGCAGAGCTACTTCCTCACGGTGCTCCAGGCGAAGGACGCCGGCGCGCCGGCCCTCGCCCCGACCGTGGCCGACGACGGTACCAACTTCACGGTCACGCTCGACGGCACGCACAGCGTCGTCTTCGCGAAGGGCCCGACGAGCTCGGCGGGCTCGGTGACCATCAACGGCGCGGCGAAGAATTTCCGCGCCGACGTCCAACCGATCAAGGTCACCGACTCGGGCCCCGTGTGGCAGTAGTCGGAGTCGGGAAAGTAGCGCGCCCTCAGCGGCGGCGTCACCGACGGGCTTCGACGTCGAAGTCCACGAAGACCGGTCGATGGTCGGAGGCGCCGAGCTTGCCGACGCGTATGTCGACGAAGTCGATGCCCTCGGCGGCGAGCGCGCGATCGATGCGCATCCACGGGCGCTTCGCGGGAAACGTGTAGCCGAAGCCGAAGCCGACGTCGTCGAACGCGTCGTGCAGGCCGGCCAGGTGACGCCGTCCGATCGAGCTCAGTGCGGGAAGGTTGGTGTCGCCGACGATGATGAACGGCGGTCCCGGTCGTCGTGCCGCCGCGACCACCAAGGCGACCTGCAGCTCGCGATCGCGGGTGTTCTCGGCGGTCTGCTCGTCCTGGACGAGCGCATGCCGCGGTGAGAACGGATGCACGTTGAAGACACGCAGCGGACCGGCGTCGGTCTCGAGGACGTAGCCGACCCACTTCGAGGGCGCGCCGTCGGGGAGCGGCGGCGGCTCTTCGACCGACAGGATCTTGTAGCGGGTGATCAGGATGAAGTCGTCGACGTGATTGATCGAGCGATCGGGGAAGCGCTGCCTCACGCGATCCTCCATCGAGTCGTACGTGGCCTGGAGCACGATGATGTCCGCAGGCATGGCCGCGAGCTCGTCGAGCAGCGCTGGGCGACCGAGCTTCCCGAAGTACACGTTGTACGTCGCGAGACGGACCGGGAACTGCGACGAGCGCGTGCTCCCGAGCTTCAGACCCATGACGGGAAAGAGCACCACGAGGACCGCCACCACCTGCAGCGCCACGAGCAGGCGCACGCGACGCTTGGTGAGCGGCGCGAGGATCGCTCCGAGCACCGTGACGACGAGCAACGGCTGACGAGGCACGTAGAGCGCGATCAGCAACAGACGCGAGCGCTCGCCGATGAGGAGCGCCGCGACGAACACCGCGAGGCCGACGAGCTCGACGACGATGGCCCAGAACAGCAACCGGCGGAGGCGCGCGGGCTTCGACTCTTTCGTTGCGGCTGCCATCGCGACGCTCGTTCGTACCATCAGCTGGTCGGAAAGCGGACGAGCCCGTGCTCGTTCGCCTTGTATCGGGACCCCGCAGAGACGCGAACCACCACGAAACCAGGCTCGCGCGTCACCGTGACGTCGATGCTGCCGGCCATGTCGACGAGCGTGTGCTGGCGCTTGCCGGCGTCTTTGATGCGGTACGTGAACGGCAAGCTCGCGGGACGCCCGAGCGGCTCCGCACTGAACACGACGACCTGATCGCGCCACGCAGCGCCCTGGATGCCCGGTCCGCTGATGCTCTCGGTGGCCGTGCTCGGCGGAGCGCCGCTTGCCACCTCGAGCAGGGCCAGCGTTCGACCGCCGGCCTTCGGAGCGACGTCGAGGCGCCATGCCTTCGAACCGCCCTCGGCGAGATCCGAGTCCTGCGCGATCTTCGCCTCGCCGCCGTCGAGGAGATCGACCGCGATCGCGCCGGTGCCGTTCGCCGCCGTCCAGCGGCGCGGTCCGCCGTTCGGCTTGTTCGCGAAGTGCACGCGCCACGACCAATCCTTCGTCGAGGCCTTGGGCACGACGCGGTCGTAGACCACGAGCACGTCGGGACGCACGTACACGAGCTCACGCGTCCACTCGTCGAGCATCGGCTCGTAGCCCGTGTCGGAGACGCGCTTCGAGAACAGGTTCGAAGCATCGATCTGCGCGTAGAAGAGGCCGCCGTCGTCGGCGTAGTGCACGAGACCTCGGCTCTTGCCGGTGTTGTGATGATGGCCCGGGACCTGGATCATGTTGTGCGCGCCGGCCTCCCAGCTCAGGCCTGATTTTCCGTACGAGACGGCATCGGCCGCCTGCCAGCCGCCGCGCCAGATCACGAACGAGCCCGTGTCGACGTGCGCATGGCTCTGCACGATCTCGGAGGTGGCGACGGCGGTGAGGCTCGTCGCGCCGTCGTCCCACGCCGAGCGCGCGTTGAGCCAGTCGGTGCCCGGCGATCGATAGCCGAGCGGGAGCGTGCTCGGCGGGATGGGCGGCGTGTCGATGGGGAACACGACGTCGTTGTAGAGGAGCCCCCGCATGCGCATCGCGTCGGTGAGGTAGCTCGGCGAGACCTCGCGCAGGTACCACGCGCCGAGCCCACGCACGGCAGGGTCGTCGGCCCAATAGGTTGCAGTCTGCACGTAGTCGCGATCGTAGGGTGTGACCTCCATCGCCGAGCTGCGCGACAGGTCGCCCATCGGCGCGAGATACCGCCGGCCGGGCTGCACCTGATACGCGGCGTAGACGATCGAGTCCTTCGCGAACGGCGTCTTGGCGAAGTAGTTGGGGCCGCCCATCGACGCGATCGCGGAGAAGGCCGAGAAGAGCCGCTGCTTGGCGCGCTCGCCGTAGTTCGTGCCCTCGTGCCAGTCGCCTCCGGCCGCGGGCTTCGCGAGATACGCGAGCGTGCCGTCGTTGCGCTCGATCTTGTCACGCGCGAGATCGACGAGCTTCGGCGCCTTGGCACTCTTCGCGGCTTGCAGCGCGTAGGCGGCATAGGCGGTGCCTTCGACGAACGCGCAGTAGTAGTTGTTGCCCGCGTCCGCGAGGCCCCACCCGGTGCCCTTGTTGTCGAACCAGAGCTCCTGCGTCCACCTCTCGAGATAGTCGGTGATCTCTTTTTGCTGCGCGGGCGTGAGCGCGTCGGCGCAGTAATTCAGGACGATCGCTGCTGCGCGCATGGAGTCGCCGAAGAACAGATAGCTGTCGTCGCGGACGTCGCCGGTCGCCTCTTTCTGGAACCACTTGAATGCGCGATCGGCGAAGCGCTTGTCCTTCGTGACGAGATACGCGAGCGCGATGTTCTCTGCGCTGGTTCGACCGCGCTCCGAGCTGGTGAGCGCGTCCTCGGCGTTCGCGAGCAGCGCGCTCCACGCCGCCGAGCCGCCGCCGCTCGCACGAGCGCGCAGTTCGGCGAGGCGCTCCTTGCTCACGTGGAAGTAGCCCGACGGCGTTCGCCGATCGTCCACCACGCCCACGCCGCCGTCGCTCGTCGTCATCGCGTGCGGCCGCGCGGACGCCACGGGCGGGACGAACCAACCGTCGCCGCTCGCGACCGGCGTCACCGGCTTCGGCGGGTCGATCGGCCGGCTGCTGCAGCCAGCCGTCGCGAGCACGAGCAGCGCGGTCACGTGCGTCGCGATGTTCATGGCGGCCCGCGAACTATGGAACGATTGCCGTGGATTTGCCAGACGCGGCAGCGAGGACCGCAGCGAGCTGCGCGGCGCTCTCCGCCCAGCCTCCGCGTGCGGCGAGCTTCGCCACTTCGTGCGCGTCGTAGTCGACGAGCGCAGCACGTCCGAGCGCGCTCGCGAGCGCCGCGACGTCGCGTGCCGGCACCAGCTCGCCGAGCGCGGCGCTGGTGATCAGATCCGGAATACCACCCACAGACGACGCGACGACGCGCCGTCCCGAGGCCAGGGCCTCGAGGACCACGTTGGGTGTTCCTTCCGCCCAGCTCGGGAGCGTGAGCACGTCGCACGCGGCCAACCACGTCGGGATCTCCGCGAGCGGCCTCGCGCCGGCGAGCGTGACGCGACCAGGCCATCGCGCCGCCAGCGCATGGAGCGCAGCGCGTGCCTCTCCGCCGCCCACCACGGCGAGGTGCACAGCGGGATGCGCGGCCGCGATGCGCTCGAAGGCAGCCGCGAGATCGAGCACGCCCTTCGTCTCCTTGAGATTCCCGACGTACGACGCGATGCGCGCGTCCGCGGGCAGACCGAGCTCGCGCCGCGCCTCCGCGCGATCACGCGGACGAAAGAGGTCGGCGTCGACGCCGTTCATCACGATCGAGACGCGATCGGCAGCGACGCCCAGCTCGCGAGCCTCTTCGGCAAGAGCGCGGCTGACGGCGACGACATGCGCCGCACGCGGGAGCGCGAGCCGCAGGAGCCGCCGCGGACCAGGCAGCTTCGCGATCATGTTCATGTCGCTGCCGTGGAGCTTCACCACCGCGGGAACGCCCATGAGTCGCGCGAGAGCCACCGCAGCCACGCCGTCGGGATAGGCCCACGTCCCGAGCACCACGTCGACCTTGCCGCGATAGGCCACCGCGATGGGCGCGAGCGACGCGACGTAGAGCGGCGCCCACAGGCCATGGGCCACGCGCGGGACGAACAGCGTTCGCGGATGACGGACGTCGATGCCCTCGATCACCTCGCGATCGGGCACCTCGGTGAGACGACCGGCGCTCGAGCGACCGGCGAGGAGGCCCGCGCCCGGGTACCACGGGATGGTGGCGAGCACCTCGACCCGACACACGCGCGCGAGCGCCGCGATCTGCTGTCGATTGAACGGCGCCGACGTCGGCTCGGCGGCGTTCGGAAAGATCTTCGTGATGACGAGGACCCGCAGCGCGCTGACGCTCATCGCCGGCGCACCTACGCGAACATCTCCGCCATCGTGACCATCTCGTAGCCCGCGTCCCGCAGGCCGCCGACGATCCGCGGCAGTGCATCGAGCGTCCATTGCTGCCCCTCGTGGAGGAGGATGACCTCTCCCGAAGAGACGTGACGCGGCGAGCACCGCGCGGCAAGCGCCTCGGGATCGCGGAGCTCGTAGTCGTGCGAGTCGAGCGACCACATCGCGATGAGGCTCCCGCTCGCGAGGAGCTGCGCAAGCACGCGCGCATCGACGTCGCCGTAAGGCGGCCGCACCCACGGACGCGTGGTGGAGCGCCCCTGGGCGGGACCGAGGAGCGCGGTGGTCCGCCGGAGCTGCTCGTGGAGCGCGCTCCACGGCAGCTTCGTGAAGCGCGTGTGATCGTAGCCGTGGCTTGCGATCTGATGACCGCGGCGCACGTAGTCACGCGTGAGCTGCGGCTCGAGCTCGCATGCGGTGCCCACCACGAAGAACGTCGCGCGCACGTCGAGCTCGTCGAGGAGATCCAGATACGCGCCGGTGAGATGGTCGGGGCCGTCGTCGAACGTGAGCGCCACCTGGCGGCGGCCGGATGGTCCGCGCTGCACGAGACGCGAGCGCGGAACCGCGCGATAAACCGCGTTCTTGACGAGCGATTTGAGCTGCCGGCGGACGCTCGCGCTCACGCTCACCACGCTCACAGACGTATCGGGAATCGGCGATGACGACAAGGCACGTGACCCCTGACACGCGTGCTAACTTTCGAGCGTTTTGACGCACACGGGGATCATCGCGTTCGCCAAGGACTGGCACGAGGACCCGACGTCGAACCACCACGTGCTGCGCGAGCTCGCCAAGTCTCGCCGGGTATTGTGGCTCAACTCGATCGGCACCCGCACGCCCAAGCTCTCGAGCGGGCGCGACCTCGGCAAGATCCGGCGCAAGCTCGGCGAGGTCGCGAAGGGTCCGATCAACGTCGAGAACGATCTCTGGGTGTTCTCGCCGGTGGTCCTCCCCTTTCCGCACAGCGCGGCAGCGCGACGCGTGAACCGTGAGATCCTCCGCGCCACCATCCAGGGTCTGCGCTGGCGGCTCGACCTCCGCGACTTCCAG
Organism: Myxococcales bacterium; assembly: GCA_034666145.1. Lineage (GTDB taxonomy): Bacteria > Myxococcota_A > Polyangia > Polyangiales > Polyangiaceae > Labilithrix. The sequence goes on from JAXDMI010000443.1 coordinate 8,251, forward strand.
CTGTGGACGTTCCTCCCCAACGTCGCGGACTACGTCGGCCACCTCGGCGAATCGCTCGCCGTCTATTACTGCGTCGACGAGTGGTCGATGTTCTCGTACCTCGATCGCGAAGAGACGGTCCGCGCCGAGCGCGCGCTCCTCGACAAGGTCGATTGCGTGTTCGCCATCAACAACGAGCTCGCCGAGGCGAAGCGTTCGTTCAACGGCGCCACGCACGTCGCGCCACACGGCGTCGATCATGCGCTCTTCGCAGGCGCGCTCGACGCAGCGACCGTGGTCCCGAGCGACATCGCTGCTCTCCCCGGTCCCGTCATCGGATTCTACGGAACGCTGCGCGACTGGGTCGATCTCGAGCTCGTCGCGCACGTGGCACGTGCGCGTCCGTCGTGGAGCATCGCGCTCATCGGGCAACAGCTCGACGACCTCGGCGCGATCGCCGGCCTCCCGAACGTCCATCTCCTCGGCCGCAAACCGCACGGCACGCTGCCCGCCTATTGCAAGGGCATGAACGTCGGCATCATTCCGTACCGCATCGACGAGCGCATGAAGTTCGTCAACCCGATCAAGCTGCGCGAGTACCTGTCGGCCGGGCTGCCGGTGGTGTCGACCGCGGTGCCCGAGGTGAAACGCTACGGGCACTGGTGCGCGATCGCCGAGACGCCCAACGCGTTCGTCGCGGCGATCGAGAACGCCCTGGCGAGCGATACGCCGGCCCTGCGGCTCGAGCGATCGGTGGCCATGGCGGCAGAGACGTGGCCGAATCGAGTTGCTTCGGTCTCCCGCATCGTCGACGACGTTGCTAGAACGAAACATCCACGAGGGTGAAGATGACGAGCGCACGCTTTCGGGCCGGCATGGTCGGAGCCGGAAACATCAGCGAGTTCCACATCCACGCAGTCAACGCGCTCCCCGGGCTCGTCGAGCTGGTGGGCGTGACCGACCTCGACCCCGCGCGCGCCGAAGCGACCGCGAAGAAGCTCGGTACGAAGACGTATCCGTCGCTCGATGCGCTCGTGGCGGCGGGCGCGAACGTCATCCACGTGCTCACGCCGCCGTCGGCGCACGTCCCGGTCGCGCTGGCGGCGCTCGAGCGCGGTTGCCACGTCCTCGTCGAGAAGCCCATCTCGGAGGACGCCGACGAAGGAAGGAAGATCGCCGAGCTCGCGAAGAAGAAGGGGCTCACCGTCTGCGTGAACCACTCGCTGCTCTTCGATCCGCAAGTGAAGCGCGCGCTCGACGCGGTGCGCGCGGGCAAGCTCGGTCAGGTGGTTTCGGTCGACATCCTGCGCGGCTCCGAATATCCGCCGTACGAAGGCGGCCCGCTTCCGCCCTGGTATCGCAGCGCGGGTTACGCGTATCGCGACCTCGCCGTTCATTGCATGTACTTGCTGCAGGAGCTGCTCGGCCCGATCGAGACGGTCGACGGCAACTGGCGGAGCCTCGGCGGCGATCCCAACCTCGCGTTCGACGAGTGGCGCACGATGGTTCGCTGCAAGCGCGGCCTCGGTCAGTTCCAGCTCACGTGGAACGTGAAGCCGATGCAGAGCCAGATGATCATCCACGGCACCAAGGCCGTGCTGCGCGTCGATCTCTTCGCGATGTTCCACGGCAAGCGGAGCTCGACGCCGCTGCCCAAGGCAGCGGAGCGTCTGCTCAACGCGTTCACCGACTCGATCCAGCCGCTCATCGACGTCCCGGTCGGCGTCTGGAAGTTCGTGAAGAAGGACGTGCGGGCTTATCAGGGTCTCCGCGATCTCGTGGCCGCTTTCTATCGCAGCCTCGATGCGGGAACGCCGCCGCCGGTGAGCGCCGACGATGCCGTCGCCATCATTCCGTTCGTCGAGCAGGTGGCGCGCGCTGCAGAGGCCGATCACGCAGCGCGCACCGCGAAGTTCCCGCTCGCCGACCAGGTCCCGATCGTCGTCACCGGCGCCTCCGGGTCGCTCGGCGGCGCGCTCGTGAAGCGCCTGCTCACAGAGGGCAAGAAGCTACGCCTCTTCGTGCGCCGCATTCCGGAGCGGCCCATCCCCGGCGTCGAGTACTGCTTCGGCAACCTCGGCGATCCCATCGCCGTCGATCGCGCCGTCCGCGGAGCGAAGACCGTGATCCACGTCGGCGCGTCGATGAAGGGCGGCTGGCCCGAGCATCTCGGCGGCACCGTGGTCGGCACGCAGAACGTGATCGACGCGTGCAAGAAGCACGGCATCGAGCAGCTCGTGCACGTCTCGTCGATGTCGGTCGTCGACTGGGCGGGCTCGAGCGGGATCCCCGTGGTCGCCGAGAACGCGGCGCTCGAGCCGCGCGCCGACGAGCGCGGCGCGTACACGCGCGCGAAGCTCGAAGCCGAGCGGAAGGTCTCGGAGGCCGCAAAACAAGGCCTTCCGTGCGTCATCCTCCGTCCCGGCCAGATCTTCGGCGGCGGCATTCCGCTCGTGAACGGCGCCGTCGCCCGACGCGCCGGCGCGAAGTGGCTCATCCTCGGCGACGGCACGCTGGAGCTGCCGCTCGTCTACATCGACGACGTGGTCGACGCGATCCTGGCCTCGATGGAGAAGAAGCTGACGAAGGGCGAGATCATCCACATCATCGACGACGTGCAGCTCACGCAGACCGACGTGCTCGGCCTCGCCGGCGGCGGCGCGGCCGTGATCAAGGTCCCGCGCAACGTGGTCTTCGCGCTCGGCAAGCTGAGCGAGCTCCCGCTCGGCGCCTTGGGTCGCCCCTCGCCGATCGCGCTCTATCGCTTGCAGTCGGCGCTCGCTCGACTTCATTGCGAGAGCGATCGCGCGCGGCTCCTCCTCGACTGGACACCGCGGGTCGGCGTTCGCGAAGGCATCCGCAGGGAGACCGCCACCGCGTAGCGCGGCTGGGGACGTCGCATGAACCGCCGGCTCCTCGCCACCCACGTCGCATCGAAGCTCCGGCTGACCCCGCTGCTGGAGCGGTTCGCGTCGCGGCCGTGCCTCGCGGTCCTCGTCTATCACCGCATCAAGTCGCCCGAGGGCTTCGCTTACGACAAGGCGGTCATCGAAGCGACGCCCGAGGACTTCGACGAGCAGATGACCATGCTGCGCAAGCACCATGACGTCGCGGGGCCCGAGGAGCTCTTCGATCTGATCGATCACCCGCACAAGGTGAAGAGCTTCCGCATCGGCATCACGTTCGACGACGGCTATCTCGACAACTACGAGGTGGCATTCCCCATCCTCCGATCGCACGGCCTGAGCGCGACGTTCTTCCTCCCCACGCACTACGTGGGCAGTCGTCACCTCCCGTGGTGGGACCAGGTGGCGTTCCTCGTACGCCGCACCAAGAACAGCGAGCTCGATCTCTCGTACCCGAAGCGCCTGCTCGTGAAGGTGAATCGAGACGACATCGAATCCGCGATCGTGAGCGTGCTCCGCGCTTACACGCGCGCCGAGAACGTCGAGCTCGCGCCGTATCTCGCAGCGGTCGAGGAGGCCTGCGGCATGTCGTTGCCGGGGGAGGCCGAAGAGCGCCAGTTCCTCGGCTGGGAAGAGGCCGCGGAGATGCAGCGCGGCGGCATGGCCATCGGCTCGCACACGCACAGCCACAACATCCTCGCGACGCTCTCCGACGACGAGCA
>JAXDMI010000444.1:0-5503 GCA_034666145.1 Myxococcales bacterium
GTAGAGACGCGGCGTCGCCAGCTCGCGTAGCACCGCGCCCATGTCGTAGAAGTCCTCGGAGATGCTCGCCATGCGGCGCTTCACGAGATCGACGAGATCCGTCGCCGCTATTTCGCCGCGCGGCGCGTCGACCGCTCGGATTCGGCAGCCTCTTCGCCGTCGACGAAGGGCTCGAGGTCCGCGCCGCCGTCGGCGCCTCGATCGTCCGGTGGCCCAACGCGATAGTGCGCGTCGTCGTCGGCGCGGCGTTTGATGCGCAGGACCGGGACGCCCACCGGCGTGAGCAGCCCGGCGTTTGCGCGATAGCCGTGGCCCTGCGTGGTGTCGGCGGTGCGCTCCAGCTCGCCGAGCACGTCGATGCGGTCGCCAGGGCCGATCGCCACCGCCTTCGCGTAGTCGTACGGGAAGAGCGTGCGCTCTACATGCATCGGATCGATGTCCCCGAGGAAGCGATCGATCCGCTCGCGATCGACGGCCGCCTCCGCGAGCTTGCCCACGATGGTCACGCGTCCCGGCGGGATGCGGACCACGCGGCCGTCGTCGAGCGTCACGTCGAAGCCCGCCGTCATCGCGTCGCGGAGCAGCGCACCGCCGCCGAACGCCGTCTTCGTGTGCAGCTCGAGGGCATATGCGAGACAGTCGCCGCTCTTCCAAGGGAGCGCGAGGCGCGCATTACCCGCGACGGTGCCCGCGCCGTTCGCTCGGCCCGCCGCCTTGGGAGGCTTCCGCAGCGCGCCGTGCGGCTTCGGCTTGTCCATGCGCTGGCGGATGTAGCGAATGAGCCCCATGATCGCCCACGCGAAGAGCGCAGCGACGACGGCGAAGACCGCCGCCGCGACGATCATCAGCAGCACCGCGACGATCCCTTCGCCCGCGCTCGCGAGCTCACCGCAACCTTCGAGGCCCTGAACCGCATCGCAGGCGCTGCAGCCCTGGAAAAATCCGCCGAAGAGACCGCCGCTCGCGCCGACCTTCGCGGCCTGGCGGATCTTGCGCGCGCGTGAGTCGGGGCCCCATACCTCGTCGTCGAGACGCGCACGGTCCACCGGGACGTCGAGCGCGGCGGCGAGGTGACCTCGCTTGCCGCCACACGTCTCGCCGTTTGCGAGCAGCGTGCGACAGCCCAAGCAAACGCGATGACGCACGGGCCCAGGTTCCACGGCTCCGATGGTACACCGAGCTCGACCGTTGCGACGCATCGCGCCAGGGAAGCCTCGCCCTGTCTCGGCCGTACAAGACTCCGCCATGCCGACCACCGCGGGAGATGCCGCGCGCATCCCGATGACCGACGAAGCGGTGCTCGCGCTCGTCCGCCTGCGCTGCGACGGCATCGACTCGGTGTACCTGTGCCCGAACGTGCCGGGGAAGAAGGAGCTCGCGGCGCGCAGCGTCCACGCGCGTCACCTCCCGAGTGACGAACGCGTGCTCGCGCTCTTCGACGACACCGTCTTCGGCCTCGGCGACGACGGCTTCCTCCTCACGTCGCAGCGGCTGTGCTGGAAGAACGTGGGCGGCCGCCCGCAGATGATCGAGTGGAGGCACGTCGATCCCGAGCGCATGTACCGCGATCGCCATCAGCTCGTGCTCGGCACGGGCGCCATCGAGGTGAGCGGAGACGAGTCGATCATCGACGCGTGCGAGCAAGCGTTTCACGTGCTCGCGTTCTCCGCGCGCGTGCCCCAGAGCGCGGTGGCGCGCAGCGGCGTGGTGCTCTCGGGCAACGCCGACGAGAGCGGGCGTCACGACGCGCCCGGAACGACCGGAACGACCGGCGATCCGCAGGAGCGCGAATCGACGCGTCCCACCTTCCGTCCTTCGCGTCCTGCTGTCTCGCATGCGACGCGTCCGCCTCCGCACGCCGTCTCGTACGACTCGTACGTGGTGCACGCGAGCTCGCAGAAGAGCCCGAAGTTCGCGTGCTGGCAGTGCCAGACGCCGCTGCACTGGAACACGCCGCAGTGCTCGCATTGCAGCGCATGGCCGATGCCTCAGGGGTGGCTGCGCACCGCCTGAAGGCGAGCGGGAGACAACGAGTCAGCTCGTCGACGAGCGCGGCGACGAGGTCGGCGGGTTCAGGTCGGGCTCGGTGACCGCGAAGAGAGCCGCCGACCCTGCGCCCGACGTCGGGCCGGGCGCCGACGACGGTCTCGGTGCCATGCCCGAGTGCGACGGACACGCTGCCGCGAGCGCTGCCGCCATCTCCGCCGCGCTCTGGAATCGCGCCGAAGGCTCTCGTGCGCACGCGCGCTCGAACCACGCATCGAAACCGGGCGGCGTTGCCGGGTTGACCTCCGAGGGCACCGGTGGCGGCGAGAGGATCCGCTGATAGATGGCATCGATATCGTCGCCGTCGAACGGAGTCGCTCCGGTCATCGCGACGAAGGCGGTCACCGCGAGCGCCCACATATCGAGGAAGCGATCGGGCTTCACCGACGCGCTGAGATACTCGGGGCTCATGTATTGCGGCGTTCCCGCGATCTCACCGGGCTTGTCGCGACGCGTGCTCTCGGGATCCGCGAGCCCGAAGTCGATCAGCTTCACGGTGAAGCTCCGCTCGCGATCGGCATCTTCGACGAGCAGGATGTTGTCGGGCTTGATGTCCCGATGCGTGACGCCGCGTGCGTGCGCTTCGGTCAGCGCGCGAGCCACCTGCTCCACCAGTGTGACGACGTCGCCGGGCGCGAGCGGCCCCTTTTCGTCGACGCGCTGCGAGAGCGAATCGCCGCCGAGGTACTCCATCACGAGGTACGGCAGGCCCTGCTGATCGACGCCGTGATCGTAGATGCGAACGATGTGCTCGTTGCGGAGCTGCGCTGCGGCGCGCGCCTCGCGCTCGAAGCTGGCGTATGCGGCGGTCTCCGCGAGCGCGCGATCCATGAACTTGATGGCGATGTTCACGCCGAGCGACAGATGGACGCCGAGCCAGACGCTCCCCATGCCGCCGCTCGCGATCTTCTTCTCGAGCCTGTATTTCCCAGCCAGCGTCGTTCCGGTGGGCGGGATGGTGCGCTCGACGCCGGCGGGCATCGAACGGGATGCATCGCGGACGCCCTTCGCGAGACGGAGCTGGAGCTCGCGCGAGTGGAAGGGCTTGGCGAGGAAGTCGTCCGCGCCGGACTCGAGCGCCGCGACGATGTCGGACTTCTCTTGCCGTGCCGTGAGCATCAGGACGTAGAGCTCGCGGCCGTGCGGCGTCGAGCGCAGGAGACGACAGACCTCGAGCCCGGAGAGCCCCGGCATGTCCCAGTCGAGGACGACCACGCGCGGACAGTCCTCGCGCTTCAGGACCTTCCACGCCTCCTGCCCGTTCTCACAGAGGAGGGGCTCGTAGCCCCACGCACGCAGACAACGGTCGAGGACCCGCCGCATCCCCGCGTCGTCGTCGGCCGCTACGATCCGCATGCGCCCATCCTAGGGTGGTGATTCAACCGCCTGCAAGGCACGACGGCACCGCTCCTCCCCTCTCAGCTCGGCGCGGCGATGGCGATGCCGATCTGTTTCCGCAGCTTCGCGTAGCGGTCCGAGACGACGAAGCTCATGAGATCGTCGATCTTCTCGCCGAGATGGGTCGGATCCTCGAGGGCAAACACCGCGTGTGCGGCCTTGAGGTCGTTCGCGAGGAGGAGCCCGGCGCGCGCGCAGGTGCGATCCACGGAGGTGGTCCAGCGCTGCAGATTGGTGCGGCCGCCTTCCTCGACGAAGCGCAGGAAGTGACCGCGCAGGCGATCGATCGACTGCGGCTCGAGGATCGGCTCGATGGCGTTCGCGATCGGGACGACGAGCTGCTTCACCTGCGCAGACAGCGGCAGGCCGGGGTTACCGATCGAGAGCGCAGCGAGGAAGATGTCCTCGAGACCACGCGCCGACGGGACGAGCATCTTCACGAAGTGCTCCTCGCGATAGTTCGCGAGGTGGCGACCGGCGAGGAACGCGAGCTCGGCGGCGCTCCGCCCCGCGAGCGCGGTGGCGCCGATACGCGACGACGGCGGAACGCCCGGCACCATCTCGACGAAGCCGGGGTAGTCGGGATCGGCATAGAGCGGAGGCGACTGCATGCCGAGGATCGACGCCGCCCAGTGGAAGCAGCGCACGGCCTGGATCGTCGTCTTCTCCGGATCCTGCTTGCGCGCGGGGTCCAGCTTCACGAGCTGCTTGTCCCGGCGCAGCGCCGAGAGTCGCCCAATCAAGACGGCCGACACGATGACGGAGAAGATCTCGCCGACGAGCGGCTCCTCCTCCGGGTGGAACACGAGACGGCGCCAGGCCTCCTGGGTGACCGACCCGGTCGGACGGATGAGCGCGGCCTCGCGGTGCTTGCCGTAGACGTCCTGCTCCTCGCCGTTGGCGGCGCCGAGATAGGCGAGCACCTGCGCGACGCACCACTGGCGATCGACATCGCCCCCCTTCTTGTAGAGACGGAAGAGCGCGTGCAGCGAGCCGTCGTCGCGCGGGTCGTGGCGAACGCGTCGTGCGAGCTCGGCGGGATCCTCGTCCGGGACGTCGCTGGCCCCGCTCGCGGCTGCCGCGCCGTGATCGGAGAAATCGACCTCGACGCTGATGTTGGCGCGCGCCTCCTCGAGCTCGTGCTCCAGCTCGTGGACGCGCGACTCGAGGAACTCGATGCGCCGCTCGAGCGCCATCGTGCGCTGATCGGTGGCGGGCTCGAGGGGCATGATGGTCGCCGGGGGCGGCGCATCGTCCATCGAGAGGTCCTTGATGACGACCCGGTTCCGCGCCTCGTACGCGGCCTGGAGCGCCTGCTCCAGACGGCGCAGCCGCCCTCGATCGAGACCGAGGCTGTCGGCCATCTTGTCGAGCTGATTGCGCTCGTCCTGCGTGATGATCCCGTCCTCGATCACCTCCGCGAACAGCTCCTCGTACATCGCTTCGAGCTTGCCCAGCCGGACATTTCCGGTGACCTCTCCGAGCTCGAAACGCTGGCTGTGCTCGAACGTTGCGTCGTTCATCGAAATGCCCCTCTCCAAAGGCAGTGTCGCAAGGTCGATGCTGCGCACAAAGCGCCAAAATTCGATACGCTGGTCCCGTCGATGCAAGAGTCGATCGACGACCTCTACGCGCGGTGGCAACGGAACCCGGACGTCTCCCAGACGGTCGCGCTCTGCGATGCGCTGCGTTCCACGAAGCGAATGGATCTCGTCGAGATCGTGGGCGGTCATGCCGCGCGCCAGCTCGACGTGAACACGCTGACCGCCGCCGCGCGGATGTACACGCACACCGGCCGCCTCGACGACGCCCAGCAGGTGCTCATCGCCGCCGGTCGCCTCGCGCCTCGCGACGGGGACGTCTACCGCTACCTCGGCGAGGTGCTCCTCCGGCGCGGCGATGCCGAGCGCGCCGAAAAAGTCCTCGAGCGCGCCATGCAGTTCGGCGCGAAGGATCCGACCGCCGGCACGTGGCTCGATCGGGCACGAACGCTCCTGCCGACGCAGCAGTCGTCCGGAATGATGGCCGTCGCGCAAGAGGTCGCGCGCCTCGCGAACGG
>JAXDMI010000445.1:0-6684 GCA_034666145.1 Myxococcales bacterium
GACGAGCTCCGTCGCAGCTGCATCGTCTGCGCGACCTAGCGCGCGTAGTGCTCGCGCCTCGAGCCCGAGCTCCTCCGGCTCGAGCGAACGAGCGCCGAGCTTACGTGTAGTCTGCACGAGAACGAGCGCGCGCGCCGCGTCGCCCGCCATGAGCGCGCTTCGGGCGGCGGTCACGAGCCGCGCCTCCTCGGCGAGATCCCCGCCAGGACTCGCCCCAACGTTCGCCCTCCCCCTCGCGTTCGCATCCGCGTTCGCGTTCGCATTCGCATTCGCATTCGCGTTCGCGCTCGCGCTCGCGCTCGCATTCGCGTTCGCGTTCGCGTTCGCGCTCGCATCCGCGCTCGCGCTCGCCTCCGGATCACGCTTCCGCGCCGCGGGCTGCGCGAGCTTCGCGCCGGGCATCGTCATCGCCGGGGTAACCGCTGCGCCGCTGCGCACGGTCGCGCGCGTCGTATCCGGCGTCACGAACGTCAGCGCGAGCACGACGCCGAGCGCCGTGCTCACCGCGCCGAGCGCAACGCCCAACGCGAGCAACTTCATGCCGAACGCGCTACCGGTCGCCGCCGCCGTCGAAGCAGCCGCGCTCGCCGATGTCGCGGCCTCGGCCACGACGGCGCCCGCCCCGAGCGCCGACGCGCCGGGTAGCGCGGAGAGCGCCGTCACACCGGCGGCAGTGCCGGCGGCCACGCCCGTGGCGAGCGCGATCTTGCGGAACACGACGTCGCGCTCGGCGGCATCGGGACCGTCTTCGCGGGCGGCGGCGAAGAGCGAACGTGCGTCGAGGGAGCTCATCGCTTGTCCTCCTCGTCACGTGCGCTGTCCGCGCTGGAGAGCCGCGCGAGCTCCGCGTCGAGCTCGATGCGTGCGACGCGCAAGCGCGAATACACCGTATTTAGCGGCAATTCGAGGGTCCGCGCGATCTCCGGAGCCGTCATCTGCTCGATCTCGTGGAGCACGAGAACAGCGCGGCGTCCCATGTCGATCGACGCGAGCGCGCGGTCGAGGAGATCGAGCGCCTGCTTGCGCGCGACCGCGACCACCTGCGGTGCTTCCACCGATTCGCGATCCTGCGCGATGCCGCCGTCGGGGTCGACGGGGTGCCGTCGCCGATGACGGCGCGCATCGGACGCGACGCGGAGGACGATCTGGAAGAGCCACGCGCGCGGGCCGTGACCCCGATCGACGAACTCCTCCCAGCGACGGTGCGCGACGACGAACACCTCCTGGCACTTGTCCTCGACGTCGCGGTCCATCACGCCGAGGCGACGGAGGTTGCGCCACACGAAGGAGACGTGCGCGTCGTAGACCAGGCGGAACTGGCGCGCGCGGTCGTCGGGCGTCCGGCGCGCGACGACGAGGCTCTTGATGCCGCTCTGCGGAGGCTCCGGCGTGATGCGCTCGTCATCCATAGGCGCGAGGAGCGCCGCGGCGCGGGCAAACGGGACACTGTCGTACGCAGCGCTCAATTACCTCACCCGCTCCTTTCGTCGCGGACCCATCAAGGCAACCTCACCGAGACGCCGAGCTCAGCGGCGGCAAAGACGAGCGGCGCCTCGGCTTGACCCCGCAGCGCGGACTGGATGAAGTTCGCGCCGACCAGACCGCGAACCTCGAGGGCGACCCCGCCGGCGAGCTCGCCGCGCAGCGTCACCGCCGGACCCGCCCCCGCGCGACCGACGCTGTCACCACGCGCGGCGGGGCTCGTCTGCGAAGTAATGACGCCTCCCTCGACCCCGGCGCAGAGATCCGCCTCGATGCCGCGACGCTCGGTGTAGTTGCCCGGGATGCGCCGGCAGACATCCGCGCGGCCGCCGACATGGCTCATTCCGACGTTGCCCTCGGTCGAGCGCCCGAACGCGAGCGACGGACGGAGCACCCACGCGTCGGCGAGCTCCGCCGCGACGAAGGGCGAGATGCCCGCCATGCCGCCGGTCGCGATCATCCCGTTGCGCACGTAGACCATCGAGCCGATCTCGAGCGCGCGTTCGTCCTTCTTCTGCGAGGGCGGCGCGACACCGTCGGTCGGAGCACCGGTGTCGGCGTCGGGATGCGTCCGCACGAGGCGGAGGGGAGCCTTGGGCTTCGATGCCGTGGTCTCGTCGTCAGCGGGCGGCGTCGTGAGCGTGCCGTCCTCGTCCTTCGCGCGGACCATCTCCGCGTCGAGGACGAGCGAAGCCCACGCGCCGACGGCACGAGCGAGAGGAAGGCACGCGCGTGCGTTCCGGTCGTTCAGGGTCCTCTGCGCAACGATGGTGCCGGCGTCGTCGACGATGACGGCTTCCGCCGACTTCGACCCCAGAGACCGCGCCGAGGCGCTCGCCGGTGCGGGGGCGACGGTCATCGTCATCGTCCAGTGCGCACCGCCAGCGGAGGCTCGCCCCTCCGAGGAGGGGCTGGTCGACCGTAGACCACGGAGGCGGGAGCCCCCGTGAGCGGGGGCTCGAGCCGCGACGAGCGCTTCGCTCAGTGCGGCGCGGGCGCGCTCGAGATCGGAGCAGTCCGCCTGGCTCTCGAGGACGACTTCGACGGCGAGAGCATCCACGGCGTTCACAAGAGCTGAGGATGGCCGGGCTCGCCCGTCTCCGTCGCGCCACACGGTGAAATTGCGCCCTTACTGGAGCGATCCATCGAGGCTCACCTGCGCCCTCCACCTACCTCCCGTCCGAGCCTCTCGAGGGTCGTGGATCGACGCGGCGACGGGTGCTCGCCCCCCTAGCAGCGTAGGCCTCCGCCCCCAGGGTCCACCTGGGATCCATCCGTTCGGCGACCCTCGCGGAAAAATTCCGGGACCGCGGTACGACCCCCCCGCACGTCCGAAGATCGGCCCGCCGACGTTGCTTGCCGAGCACGCGACCGGCCGCGCACGACGGATTTTTGCCGTGGCTCCCTGGTTGGCGATGGGTCCATCCACGGGGGACGAACGGGATCCATCGGGGATCGGAACATACATGTAGGACCGCAGTTTTCCTCAGGATTAACGCCGCTGCGCGAGTTGGCCCATGACCTGCTTGCTCACACCTGCTCGCGAGGGATCTACATGGCGAATATCCGTCTCACCGCGCTTACCGTTGGACTCGCAGTCGGCCTCATCGGCGCGATTGGCGCGTGCTCGTCCGACGACGCGGCCAGCAAGCTCCAAGGCCGCGGCGGTAGCAGCGGCGCCAGCGGCGGCACCAGCGGCGGCACCAGCGGCGTCGACGGCGACGGCGGCCCGGGCTCGAACCCCGGCGGTCCGCCGGCCGAAGAGCTCCTTTTCCGCGCCGTGGAGCCTGATTTCAAGCAGAAGTGCGGAAACGCCTGCCACGAGATGGCGACGTACAAGCCCACTCCGCCCGCGTTTCTCGCGGGTCCCGACGCGTACAAGTCGATCAAGGCCCAGCCGGGCGCGATCGTCGCGGACTACTACCAGAGCGTGCTGCTCCAGAAGGGTGCCCACGCCGGTCCGGCGGTCGGCAGCGACCCGACCTTCGAAGCGAAGGTCATCGAGTGGCTGAAGATGGAATCCGCTGCAATTCAGGCGATCAAGAAGCCCTCGACGGACCCCGTCGCGATCGTCTCCGGGCCCAATGACATCGACCTCTGCGCGGGCGGAACGACCAAGACCGGCGCGTGCGTCGGCACGCTCACGGGCGCCCATCTGAAGTTCGATGCCTCGCTCATCGGCGGCATCTTTTCCATGAGCAACATCAAGGTGGTGGCCCCGGCCGGCATCGACGTCCACGTCTACAAGCCGAAGCTCTACAAGGTGCTCGCGATGCCGAATGCAGCGATGCAGACGGAGATCGTCGACGGCGCGGACACGTTCTCGAACACCGACCAGACGGTGCCCGGCGGCGCAGAGACCATCCTGAATCCCGGCTCGGCGTTCATCACGTCCGATGGCTGGACGCCCTTCGATTTCGCGACCGACAAGCTCCGCATCGAGGTCGAGAAGCTCGAACAGGGCAAGGTCTCCGTCCTCGACAAGCCCGCGGCCTGCAAGAACATCCCGAACTTCACGGCGAACGTCCTTCCCAGCCTGCGCGGCCAGGCGGGGGGCTTCAACCTCAATTGCGCGAACTGCCATGCGAACGGCCTCGCGGGGCTCTCGCTCAACGGCGCAGACCAGACCGTCGTCTGCAATCAGGTCCTCGGAAAGCTCAATTCCACGGACATCACGAAGAGCCTGATCATCACGCACCTCGCCAACGGCGGCGGGCACGGCGGCGGAGCGATCACCGACACCGCGGGGTGGACGGCGCTCTGGACGAACAACAAGGCCGTCTTCTTCTGATCGATTTCTCACCGAGGTCCGGACGGCGCGATGCGCCGCTCGAGCTGGCTCGGTGATTGCAACTCTACGATTCACTCATGTCGAAGAAAGGTAGGGAGACGATGCGAGGCACCTTGCGAACCCCGCGAATCCTGAGCGCCACGACGCTTGCTGCGTTCGGGCTCATTGTCGGGTCGCTCGCTTCCACGGCCTGCGGTAGCTCCGGCGATCCGAACACGATCGCCGGCGGCACCACGGACCCTGGAACGAATCCGGCTCCCACCGCTACCGGCACCAACGCGCCTGCGACTCCGCAGACGCCCGCGGAGCAGGTGAAGCAGATCCTCGACGCCCGCAAAGCGGACTACGGCGAGGCCCTCCGCACCGCGAGCCTCAAGCTTCGCGACACGCTGCCGACGCTCGCCGAGATCAAGACGATCGAGGCAGGCGCCGACGACGCTGCGAAGAAGGTCGCCTACGAGAAGCTCGTCGACGACATGATCGCGAGCCCCGAGTTCTCGAAGTCGATGATCAAGTTCTGGAAGGACACCTTCCGGACCGGTCAGGTCGGCGCTGTCCAGATGGGCGCCGCCAACCGCGACACCGCAGCGACGTTCGCCGCGCAGATCGTCGTCGAGGGTCAGCCCTACAGCAACCTCTTCACGGCCTCGACGAACACGTGCCCCACGTACGACCCGATGGCCAACACGTTCACGCCCGCTTCGTGCGCGGTGGGAATGACGGCGGGGCCGACGGCGGGCGTCCTCACCGACCCGGGCATCCTCTCCCAGTACTTCGCGAACATGGCCTTCCGCCGCGTCCGCTTCATCCAGGAGACGTTCGCCTGCCAGAAGTTCCCCGCCGAGATCTCGGCGACGCCGAAGCCGCTCGGCAACGGCACCTTCACCGGCGCGTTCCCGTACGAGAGCATCACCGGCAAGATGAACAAGCCGGACGCGCTCATCGACTTCCAGGACACGTCGGCCGTCATCTGCGCGAACTGCCACGTCAACCTGAACCGCGTCGCGCCGATGTTCATGAACTACGATGACAAGGGCTTCCTCCAGCCGACGGGGCAAGTGCAGGTCCCGGTTCCGAAGAACCCGATCGCACAGCGCATCGACTACCTCCCCGCGGCCGAAGGCTTCGCCTGGCGCAGCGGCAAGCCGGTCACCGACATCCCGTCGCTCGGCGCGGCCATCGCGGCCGACCCCGACGTCGCGCGCTGCGCGGTCAACCGCGTGTGGAACTACGCGCTGTCGCGCGGCGACATCGTGAACGACCTCGCCACCATCCCGAACGCCGTCACCGACGGCTTCGTGAAGGACTTCGGCGCCAACAAACAGAACCTCAAAGAAATCATCCGCGGAATCTTCAAGTCTGAAGACTTCGTGAAGTTCTAGAGCAGGGAAGGGAGTCAGAAAAACCATGAAACGCATTGCTCTCACCCTGATCAGCGTCGCCGCTCTCGCGCTTGCCGCGTGTAGCGACGGTACGTCGGACCAACTCAACGGCGGCGGCGGTACGACTGCCGCGGGCGACCCGAACGGCACGGCCGGCAACGAGAACACCACCTTCGATCACTCGAACGATCCCGGTGGCGCAGCGCCCGGCGCGGACTTCCAGCCTGCGGAGCCCGCTCAGGTCAAGCTCGTCGGCTCGCCCGAAGTGACCTCGCGTCTCCACTCGTGCGGGAAGATGTCGGTCGCTTCGATCGGCAGCATCCTCACCACGCGCGGCCTCACCGGCGCGGGTGCGAAGCCGATGGGCGCACAGAGCGGCCAGCAGATCTACATGGCCGGCTCGACGGCGCCCGCGCTCGGCGGCGCCAACTACAACGGTCGCGTCCCCGAGGCGCCGTTCGCGTCGACGTCCGCGATGGCGAAGATGTTCGATATCTTCACCATGGCCTCGTACGATGCAGTGGCTGCGAACTGGGCCGCACCGGCGTGCCCTGGAACCACGATCGTCGGCACCGACGGCAAGTTCACGAAGGACGGTCTCACCTGCCTCATGGGCAAGCCGGCGCGTGACGAGCACCTTGCGATCGCGAACGACGCGATCGCGAAGAACACCACCGACGGCGCGAAGATCGCCATTGCTGCGCTGCTCTCGGCCGCGCACACCTGCCAGTAAGGAGTTCGAGTCATGGTCGACCAGCGATTGAAAGAGCTCCGTGGCCCGGGACGACGTGAATTCCTCCGTTGGAGCGCGACGGTTGCAGCGTGCCTCGGTCTCGAGCGCGCCCGCTTCCTGAACGTGCTCGGCGATACCGCCGGCACTGCCGCCGCCGACACGGCTGCGTGCGCCAACACGAACCGACTCATCAGCATCGTCGACGGCAACGGCGGTCTGTCCAACTGGACGCAGATCTTCCCGTTCGCGAAGGTCATCGGGTCGACGAACGCGCAGTACTCGCACTACGCGCTCGG
>JAXDMI010000446.1:0-5541 GCA_034666145.1 Myxococcales bacterium
CGCGTCGAGGCGCGTCGAGGCGCTCCGCGCGAACGCGGATGACGGCCTGCGGGGTGAACATGCGCGTGCGTAGCCCGGCCGGCCTCGAAGCGCGCGGCGCGCGCGAATTCTCGCAAGCAGGACGCTCGCGACGCGGGTCCTGACGACGCGACCCGGCTCGCGCGGGCGCCGGGCTCGCACGCCTCCGCCACAACGCTTTGCTTGGTACGCGGCAGTGCTGCCCGCGAAGCGCGGCTCTCGATACCAGCGCGATCACCTTGGTGTGTGGGGCTCGCGAGGTGCGGGCTTGGATCGACGGGCTCCACCCAAATGACGAGAGCCTCCACCTCGCTTCAAGGGCGGCGCAGCACCGACGCAAAGTGCCGCTGGCGCCACAGCAGATCGCGCAGCCGCATCCGTGGCTCATCTGCCGTTCGCGCAGCTGGCGCTGGCGCTGGCGGATCGGCCGCTGGCGCTACTACAGCAGATCGCTCAGGCGATAGCGGCCCGCGGGGCGGCCCGCGATCCACGCTGCGGCGCGCACCGCGCCGTGCGCGAAGAGGTCGCGGCTCGTCGCGCGATGCGTGAGCTCTACACGTTCTCCGTCGCCGAAGAAGAAGACCGTGTGGTCGCCGATGACGTCGCCACCTCGGACGGCATGCATGCCGACCTCGTCGGCCTTGCGCGGGCCGGGGCGGCCTTCGCGGCCGTGGACATAGCGGCCGTCTCGCGCACGCTTCACCACGTCGCCTAGGCGAATCGCGGTGCCGCTCGGGGCGTCGACCTTCGCGCGATGATGGACCTCGACGACCTCGACGTCGAAGCTCGGGCCCAGCGCCGCCATCGCCTTCTCCACGAGCGACGCGAGCACATGGACGCCCACGCTCATGTTCGGCTCCCACAACACGGCGCACTTCTTCGCCGCGACGTCGAGCGCCGCACTGGCCGATGCATCGAGGCCCGTCGTGCCGCTCACGATGGCGATGCCCGCGGCCGCACACGCCGTCGACACGTTGGCGAGCGCCGCCGGCGCCGAGAAGTCCACGAGGACTTGCGCGCCCGAGCTCGCCAGCGACGACGTGTCCGTCTCCAGCTTCGTCCCGATCGCGCCGATGCCCGCGAGCTCGCCCGCGTCACGGCCTTCGTCGCCCACGCCGATCGCGCAGACCACCTGCATGCCCGCATCGCGCGCGAGACGCACCACCGCGCGGCCCATCCGCCCGTTCGCGCCCAGAACGGCGAGACGCACGCCAGACGCAGGACCGGCCTTCGCCGTCATCAGCGCGCGCCGCCGCTCTCGTACGCGTCCATCGCCGCCAGCACCTTCGCGCGCGCGGCCTCGCTGATGCGGACCAGCGGACCGCGCACGGCATCGGAGATCTTCAGCTTGTGCGCGAGCGCCGCCTTCGCGGGGCTCGGGTTCGCTTCCACGAACATCGCCTCGTGCACGCGGCACAGCGCGAGATGCGCCCGTCGCGCCTCGTCGAACTTGCCGTCGAGCGCGAGACGCGTCGCGCGCGTGACCTCCGCCGGATACACGTTCGAAGTCACGCTGATCACGCCGCGTGCACCGACCGCGATCATCGGCAACGTCAGCGTGTCGTCGCCGGAGAGCACCGTCATGCGATCGCCGAGCAGCCGCACGATCTCCTGCGCGCGAAGCACGTTGCCCGTCGCTTCCTTCGTCGCCACCACGTTCGGCGCGGCCTCGGCGATGCGCGCGAGCGTCTCCGCGGTGAGGTCGATGCCGGTGCGCGCCGGGATGTTGTAGACGACCACCGGGCACTTCACCGACGCCGCCACCGCGATGTAGTGCTCGCGCAGGCCGTCTTGCGTCGGCTTGTTGTAGTACGGCACGACCACCATCACCGCGTCGGCACCCGCGCGCTCGGCGGCGCGCGACAGCGCGATGGTGGCGCGCGTCGAGTTCGCGCCCGTGCCCGCGAGGACCATCGACTTGCCCTTCACGAGCTTCACGGTCCGCTCGATCAACGCGAGCTGCTCCTCGTGATCGAGCGCGGGGCTCTCGCCCGTCGTCCCACAAGGAACGATGCCGGTGATCCCACCGGCGAGCTGCGCAGCGACCACGCGGTCGTACGCTTCCCAGTCGATGGTCTTCTGCGCGTCGTGCGGGTCGTTGGGATCGACGTCGCGGAACGGCGTGATGATGGCGGTGTAGGTGCCTTCGAAGCGGATGCTCGACGTGGAGGACGACATGTCGAGGCTCTTTCTTCTACGGCGGCGGCCTCGGCGCAAGTAGCACGCGCGGTGTACGCTTGGGTCATGGTCTCCAGCCGCCGCTTGGCCGCGCTCGTCGTCGCCTCGGGTCTCGTCGTCGCCCTCGCGTGCGGCGGATCGCTCGGATGCTCGAGCGACACCTCGACACTCTCGGCGACCGGTGACGGCGGCGCTTCCGGAACGAGCAGCGCCGCCGGGGATCCCGATGCTTCGGCAACGAGCGGCACGTCCGGTACCGGCACGTCAGGCACGACCGCAGACGGTGGCAGCAGCGGCGATCCCGCGACCGCCCTGACGCCCGGGAAGACCACGCGCACGTTCACCGCCGCCGGGAAATCACGGTCCGTCATCATCGTGGTGCCCACCACGGTCGCGGCCGGAAAGGTGCCTCTCGTCGTCGCGCTCCACGGCAACGGCGATACCAACACGAACTTCATCAGCGTCACCACCACGCTCGAGTCGCTCGCCGAGTCGAAGGGCTTCGTGCTCGCTGCTCCGCAAGGCATCTCGCAGAACATCTCCATCGGCGGGCAGATGGTGAACGGCGTCGACTGGGATCCGTACCGCGACGCGGCCGGCGGCAACATCGACCTCCCGCTCATCGACGCCATCTTCGCGGACCTCGGCGCATCGAGCTCCGTCGACGCATCGAAGCACGTCGTCTTCGGCTACTCGCAGGGCGGCTACATGTCCTTCCGCTACGGCATGGACAACTCGGCGGCCCTCGCGTGCAGCGGCATCATCGGCGCCGCCAATCCGCTCGGGCCTCAGCTCACCGCCGGCGCTCCGCGCAAGATCCCCGTCGCTCTCCAGATCGGAACCAACGACGGCGCCATCGGTCAGGCGCAGAACACGAAGGCCGACCTCGAGAGCAAGGGCTTCCCGCTCGACTACCACGAGATCCAAGGCGCGGGTCACGTGCCCGTGGCGGGCGGCGTGACCGTGCCGCTCACGTACTGCCTCGGTCAGACCAAGCCATGAGGCCGACGAGACGAGACGCGACGAGACCGTACCTTCACGCCTTGACGATGGCGTCCCAGTTCTCGGCGATCTCTTGCGGCGTCCACACGCCCTGCGCATCGTCCTTGAACTTGCCGGGCGTCTCGATGACCTTGAACGCGTAGAGACGCGCGCCGGCGACGGCGAGCACGTGGCCCGTGCGATCGCCGCACAGGTCGCTCGCGAGGAACAGCGCGGCCGGCGAGATGTGCTCCGCGGTCATCGTCTCGACGCCCTGGAACATCGGGAGGTCTTCGGTGAGTCGCGTCTTGGCGATCGGCGCGAGCGCATTGACGGTGATCTTGTGCTTCTGAAGCTCGATCGACATGGTGCGCGTCAGGCCGTAAATTCCGGCCTTTGCTGCGGCGTAGTTGGCCTGGCCGAAGTTGCCCATCATGCCGCTCACGCTCGTCGTGTTGACGATGCGAGCGCCTTGGCCCTGCGCGATGGCTTGCTTCACGAACGCCTGCGAGCAGAGGAACGTGCCCTTGAGATGGACGGTGATGACGGCGTCCCACATCGCTTCATCCATCTTGAGGAACGTCTTGTCGCGCAGGATGCCGGCGTTGTTGACGAGGATGTCGGCCTTGCCGAACGAGTCGACGGCGCGCTTCACGATGGCGCTCGCGCCTTCGGTCGTCGCCACCGACTCGTGGCTCGCGACCGCCTTGCCGCCGGCGGCGACGATCTCCTTCACGACCACGTCGGCCGCGTTCGCGTCGCTGCCGGTGCCGTCGCGCGCGCCGCCGACGTCGTTGACCACGATGCTCGCTCCCTCCTTCGCGAAGAGGAGCGCATGCGCGCGTCCGATGCCGTTGCCCGCGCCGGTGATGATCGCGACCTTGCCGTCGAGAAGTGCCATAGCGGGGGTTCTGCCGCGCCCGCTGTCGCGCCGCAAGGGATGGTATGCTCGCCGTGACTGAGGCGCTCAGTCACCGATGAAGGACCCGTTCAAGACCCGGAAGATGCACACGGTGCCGCTTCCCGCGGCCACTCCCTCCGCGATCCCCGCGGCCGGTGCGAACGTGCCCGATCCGTTGCCGAGCTCGCCGAGCATCCCGTCGTCAGGCGGTGGCCGCGCATCCGCGGCGCCGCTATCGCCGCCGTCGTCCGACAGCTCGTGGTCGACCGGCGAGGTCACCGCCGATCGCACGACCGACCCGGTGATCACCGTCGTCCCGACCTCCGGCGGCAAGGACCGCGCGACGCTCACCATCATCAGCGGCATCAACGCGGGACAGGTCTTCGCGCTCGACGGCACCGATCACGTCATCGGCCGCGGCACCGAGGCCGATCTATGGCTCGAGGACGGCGGCGTCAGTCGTCGTCATGCGCGCGTCTCGTGCCGCTCCGACGGCCGCTACTTCGTCGAGGACCTCGGCTCCACCAACGGCACGTTCCTCGGCAGCCAGCGCGTCGACATCTGCGAGGTCCGCCCCAGCGATCGCATCCAGCTCGGCCCGCACGTGATCCTGCGCTTCGCGATCACCGACGACGCCGAAGAAGAGCTCCAGCGCCGTCTCTACGAGTCGTCGACGCGCGACGGCCTCACGCGTCTCTACAACCGCAAGTACTTCACCGAGCGACTCACCGCCGAGGTGGCGTACTCGCGACGTCACAAGGTGAAGCTCGCCGTCATGCTTCTCGACCTCGACGACTTCAAGCAGATCAACGACACGCACGGTCACCTCGCCGGCGACATGGTGCTCCGCCTCGTGAGCGCGCAGATGCAGCGCCTCCTCCGCGTCGAGGATCTCGTCGCGCGTTACGGCGGCGAGGAGTTCGTGATCCTTGCGCGATCCACCGGAAAAACAGAGGCGCTTCGTCTTGCAGACCGCATTCGCGAGTCGATCGCCGGGCTCGAGATCCCGGTCGCCGATCATTCGATCAAGGTGACGATGAGCATGGGTCTCGCTGCGCTCCCGGACGTGGCGCCGGAGGGCGGGCCCACCGAGCTCATCGCGCTCGCCGATGCGCGGCTCTACAAAGCGAAAGCCGAAGGAAAGAACCGCGTCGTCGCGGAGGGCGCATGAAGCGGACAAAGGCAAAGGCAGCGGGCGCGCTCTTCCTGACGAGCGCCGTGATGGTGAGCAGCACGAGCTGCACGAGCAGCACTCCGGCGCCGCTCACCCCACCGGAGCCGGAGTCGGTCACGTTCGCGCAGCCGTTCTTGTGGGGCTCGGCGAGCGCGGGTTTCCAGGTCGAGAAGGGCCTCCCCAACACCGACTGGGGCAAGTGGGTGAAGACGCCGGGCAAGATCAAGAACGGCGACGACCCCGACAACGGCGGCGCCGATGCGCTCGCGCACATCGACGAGGACGTCGC
>JAXDMI010000447.1:0-15792 GCA_034666145.1 Myxococcales bacterium
GCGGGCTCGGATCGTCGGCGCTCTTCAGGAGCCAGAGGCTGCTGACGGCGACGCCTTGACGGATCGGCGTCTGGCTGGAGAAGCCGTCGGCATGCGGCACCGGCGTGGTCGATCCGCGGAGCGCGAGCGTCAACTGCGCTCCGGTGCCGGGCACGCCCGCTCCGCCGATGGTGCCCTTGGTGCCGGGCATCGCTGCCGGGCCACCGGAGCTCGCGCCCGGATCCGCGCTGCCGGAGCCGGAGCCGCCCGAGCCCGGCGTGGGGCCGGTGGAATCACCGACGGTCCCTGCGGAGCCGCCGCACGCGACGGCGAAGAGGAACGACGAGGCGAGCGCGAGGTGAGCAAAGCGATTCATGGAAGGACTCCGGCGTAGATACGGTGTTGGAAGAAGCGAAATTCCCTGGTCTCGCGCGATTCAGCGCGAGGCGACCTGCGTGTGCGCGGTCGAGCCGTTGGTCAGCCACAAGATCGTGCCGACGCCGATCGCGATGACGCCGACCGAGAGCGCGCCGACGCCGCCGGCGAGCACGCCGGTGCGGAACCCCTGGCTGCCCACGTCCTCGCTCGCGAGGATCGGCGACGCGATGAGCGCGACACCGCCGGCGGCGACGGCGAGGATGCCCGCGCCCGTCATCAGGACGCCGGCGACGCGGCCCGTCGACGAGCCCATCTTCGCGTCGACGCGAACGCGATCGGCATCGTGCGGAAGCGAGAACGAATCGGTGGGGACGAGGCCGTCACCAGCGACGCGATACGCGTAGCGCGTGTCGAGCTTCAGCGTGCACGGCGCGACGCACGCATGCTCCCATTGACCGACCGAGAAGAGCCCGGTCTCGAGGAGCGGCATGCCGGACGGGCTCTGCGTCCCGACGCGGCGCTCGATGGTGGCGCGCTGGTCATCGGCATCGAGCTGAACGACGGCGGTGCCCGTCGTCGCGGCAGCGGCGGCCGGCGGCGCGGTCGGGCCGATGGGCGCCACGGCAGGCGCGACAGACGTCGGCGCCGGTTCGTCGGCCTGGGCCGTGCGGGGCACCATCGCGACGAGGACCGGAACCGCGAGGGCGGCCAGCGTCATCAGATCCCGAGAAAAGCGAGTAAATAGGGGACAGCGCTTCATGGTGGTTTCTCCGAACACAGCCATGAGTGGATCGACTGCGCGCGCTTTATGACGATTCGAATCGATTATGATGAGGAAGGCGTGTTCCCTTGACGCCCGGGGCTGCTTTCAGCAATTACAGTAGAGAAACCGCATGGATCAGCTGTCTGCGCATCTCGATCGAGGATGGGACCTCGCCCAGAAAGGCGACGCTCCCGGCGCCAGCGCATGCGCGAAGCGCGCGTTGGAGCTCGATCCGCAGTCACCCGAGGTCCACAACCTGCTCGGATACACCGCAGCGCTGGTCGGCGACTCGGACGAGGCCCTCGAGCACTATCGGCAAGCGATCGCCCTCGACGAGACGTACCTCGAGGCCATGCTCAACGCCGCCGAGGTGCTGATGCATCCGCTCGGCGAGTGGGACGAGGCCGTCGATCTCTGCGATGACGCGCTCGAGTATGCCGAGACGAAGGAGGAGATCGCCGACTGCCTCCTCTTGCGCGTCGATGCGCTGCTCGGAAAAGGCGATGTCGAGGAGGCGAAGAGGTGCATGGCACGACTCCCGGAGCCCCCGTTCGAGAACTCGAGCTACGTCTTCCTCATCGGTCGCGCCTTCTACGAGCTCGGCGAGTCGGAGAAGGCCCTCCCCTACATCGAGGAGGCCGTTCGCTGCGACGTGAACCACGCCGATGCGCATTACTACCTCGGTCTCCTGCGTGACGACGCCGGCGACGTGCGCGGCGCGATCGAGGCGTTCCTGCGCGCGCGCGCGCTCGATCTCACGAAGCCGCCGGCCGCGTGGGCGCCCTCACCCGATGCGTTCGCCGCGCTCGTTCGTCGCGTGATCGGCGCGCTCGACGCGCTCCTCGCGCGTTGGGTGCGCGACGCCGACGTCTTCATCGTCGACGTGCCGGGCGCCGAGCTCGTGGTCGACGGCGTCGATCCGCGCGCGATGGTGATCGTCGATGCCCGTCCCCCCGAGGAGACCGACGTGAGCGGCCCGCCTTCGGACCCGCAGCACGGGCGCGCCCTCCAGGCTCGCCTCTTCATCTACCAGCGCAACGTGGAGCGCGGAGCAGGCTCGATCGCCGCGCTCGAAGCCGAGCTCGGCGCCGCGCTCGAACGCGAGATCACGGCGGTGTTCCTCGATCGCGAGCCACTGCCGGGCGTGGTCTCCGAGAAGCACTCGCTGAACTGATGCGCGCGGCGGCGGGCTTCGCGTCCTTCGCGTCTCTCGCGTCCTTCGCGTCTCTCGTGACGGGCGTGGCGCTCGTGATGAGCGCGTGCGGCGGTTCGCCGTCCGCTCCGGTCGCGCCGTCCCCGAAGGTCGCCGGCGCGCCGAGCGCACAGGCCGACGCCGACGAGCCGCACGGCACGTTCACGCGCGGCCCGGGCGGCGTCGATACGTACGTCTCGATCCCCTGGGGCTTCTCCACGCGCTCGTACGTGCTCGAAGGTCCCGGCGGTCTCGTCGCCATCGACACGCAGTTCCTGCCGTCCGCCGCCGAGGAGATGATCCAGCTCGCCGAAGCCGCGACGCACAAGAAATTCGTGCTCGCCGTCGTGCTGCACGCGAACCCCGACAAGTTCAACGGCACGGCCACCTTCCAGAGGCACGGCGTGAAGGTGGTGACCTCGTCGCAGGTGAAGGCACTGCTGCCCGCCATCCACGAGAAGCGGATGCGCTCCTTCTACGAGCGCTACCAGCCCGACTACCCGAGCGACGTCGCGCAGCCCGACGCCTTCGGCGACAAGACCACCGAGCTCTCGGCCGCGGGCCTCACGCTGAAGCTGCTCGTGATGGGCGCCGGTTGCAGCGAGTCACACGTCGTCGTGGAGTACGGCGTCGACCACGAGAAGGGTCTCTTCGTCGGCGATCTCGTCGCGAGCCAGTCGCATTCATGGCTCGAGATCGGGAAGACCGACGAGTGGCTGAAGCGCATCGCCGAGCTCGAGCAGCGCCATCCGAAGAGGGTGTATCCGGGTCGTGGTCCCGAGGGCGACGCCACGAAGCTCCTCGGCGACGAGAAGGCCTACTTGAACAAGGCGATTCTACTCGTCGGCGCGGAGAAGCCGACCATGCCGGTGCGTCCCGACGCCCTCGCGCGCGTCGAGCAAGGCATGATCGCGGCGTATCCGAGCTACGAATTCCCGGTGTTCCTGAAGATCGGCCTGCCCGCCGAGTGGGAAAGACAAGCGCTCGCCGCGAAGAAGTGAGTCCCGTGACCGGCGGCGCGGCTCATTTCGCCGGCGGCGGATCGGTCTGCTCGGGACGCTTCGCGAGACACGCCGCGAGCGCCGGTCCCAGCTCTTCGGCGCCGGGCGGCAGCACCACCGCTTCGTGACCGACCACGCGTCCGATGGTGTCGCCGAGCGGAACGCCGCCGCCCTTGCCTTGGAACCAGGCCCGCGAGTCGTGGCTGTTGTTCCGGTTGTCGCCCATCGTGAAGTACTCGCCGGGCGCGACCTTCCACTCGCTGCCTTCGCCGATCGAGCCGAACGACGTCTTCTCGTCGAAGACGAGGTACGTCGCGAGGCCGAGCCACTCGACCGATAGCGTGCCCTCGTGCTTGCCGTCTTCGCCGGGCATCGTCGGGTCTCGTTGCGTCGCACGACCCACGGTGCAGCGCGGCACACTCCAGCCGTTGATGACGAGCTCGCCTCGATGGATCGCGACGACGTCGCCCGCGAGGCCGACGATGCGCTTCGCGAACAGCGAGTCGCGATGCTCGGGATAGCGGAAGATCATCAAGCTCCCGCGAAAAGGCTGCTTCGCGAGCTTGTTGCCGAAGAGGCGCTCGCCGACCGCGAGCGTCGGCCACATCGACCCCGACGGCAGCTTGTACGAGCCGAAGATCAGCGCGAGACCGATCCCGAGCGCGGTGCCGAGCGAACCGCCGGCGATCAGGATGCGCGGGATCCAGCCCATCGGTCGCTTGGAGATCGCGGTCGCGGGCGCAGGCTCGGTCGCGGTCGCGGGCGCGGGCTCGTTCATCGGCGCGCAGTGTCGCGCGCCGCGAGCGCCCGGGTCAATGCCACGGGCCGATCGACAAGCCGACGTTCTGGTAGCGGGGCGCGACGTCGAAGAACGCGCTGATGCGCCACGTGGTGTCGGCGATGATCCCAAAGATGTCCCACGAGAAGAGCCGCAGATCGCCGCCGAAGGTGGCGTGCTGGCGATGCGTGCCGTCGCTGAAGCGCGACGGCTCGAAGTAGACCCCGGTTCGAGCGCGAATCAGGTTCGGGATCGGCTCGCTCTCCACCGCGAAGCGCGGCGATATCGAGACGCTCTGGCCGACGAGCTCGCGCGTCTGATCGATGAAGCCTTCGAGCGCGACCGCCTGATCGCTCGGCCCGGTGAACACCACGCTCGCGAGCATGAGGAGATGCTCGCGCGGCCAGTTCAAATACCGCGCCTTGCGAACGTCCTTGGCGCGCGAGCGAGCATCGGCGAGCTCCTGATCCTCGCGCTCCTCGGCGGCGAGCTCTTCGCGTCCGATCGTGAAGCGACGGACCGCCTGCGCGGTCTTCTCCTCGTCGGTGGTCGGCTGCGGCATGCTCGCGAGCTCGGTCTCGTAGAGAGCTTTGCGCTCCTTGCGGCGCTCC
The DNA here is from genome assembly GCA_034666145.1 of Myxococcales bacterium. Taxonomy (GTDB): domain Bacteria; phylum Myxococcota_A; class Polyangia; order Polyangiales; family Polyangiaceae; genus Labilithrix. The sequence continues at coordinate 4,703 of JAXDMI010000447.1, forward strand.
TGCATGGCGTCCTCGAGCGCGCGATCCTCGGCGTGCGGCTCGATCCACACGGGGTTGAGCGGGCGCGGTCCGAGCTGATACGCGACGCCGGCCTCGAGCTCCCACGGCTGCGTGATGGTCCTCGGGAGCACGAAGGATCCCGCTTGCTGCACGCCGGTGCTGGGGCTGGAGGTGGTGCCGAGCGCGAACGGCGTCGCGTCGACGGCGGCGCGTGCAGTGGTGCCGATGCGCCACCGCACGTCGTTTGGCTTGACGATGACGCCGAGCTGCGGCGCTGCGCCGAGCATGCGGACGAGCGAGCCGTTGGAGCTCTGCTCCTGGACGTTGACGAAGATGACGCGCGCGCCGGCGCCGATGATCACCTGGTTGTCCGCGAAGCCGTAGGCGGCCACGGTGTGGATGCGACCCAGCGTGAGCGAGACCGACGAGCCTAGGGCGCTGCCGACGCTGTAGTTCAAGAAGTCGCCCAGCACGGTGACGCCGACGGGACCGACCTGCACCTCGAGCCCCGCGTTGTACGACAGGAAGCGATTCGTCCGTTGCGAGCTCCCCGGGGCGCCGTTCTCGCCACGGTTGTCGAAGTCGGTGCCGCCGTAGGCGCCGGGGAGCGAGAAGCCGAGGGACGGATCGAAGTCGACATGCGTGAGGCTCAGCGGATCGCGCACCGCCGGCGCAGCGGCGTTGTTGTAGACGCCCTCGACGCCCTGCGCGGCGCCGGTCAGCGCGCCCGCGAGCGCCGTCGCGCGGTTCGGCGCGATGAGCGGGCCCTGGAACAGCTCGAGCGCGTAGTCGTTCTTGGTGATGCGTGGCGGCGTCTGCGCGAGCGCGGGCTCGCTCGTCGCGATCAGGTGTCCTGCGAGGAGGGCACCTGTCGCAAGAGGAAGCGCACGAGTGGCTCGGCGTCGATCTTGGCGGTCGCCAGCAGCGTCTCGACGAGGCGCTTGCCGAGCTTCGCCAGCTCGAGGAGCTGCTTGATGCGCTCGTACTGGAGATCGGCCCGCGCGCGGACCTTCGGATCCGACGAGGCTCGCAGCTTCGAGACCTCGCTCAGCGCCTCTTCGAAGGCCTCGATCGCCATCACGATCTCGGACTTCTCGCGCTCGTTGAAGACGCGAGAGATCATGCGCCACAGCTGCACCTCGGCCGTGTAGAAGTCCTTGCGTTCGCCCTGGACCCAGACCTTGCGAACGACGCCCCATCGCATCAGCTCGTTCACGGTCATGCTCACCGCGCCGCTCGAGAGGCGGAGCGACTGCCGCAGGTCCTCGGCGCTGAGCGGATCGGGGGAGAGATAGAGCACGGACCAGACGCGGCCCATGTTGCGCTTGAAGCCCCAGAACTCGATGAGCTTCCCGACCACGTCGCTCACCGCCGCCTCGTGCGGGAACAGGGTGCGCTTCTCCTTGCCCACGGGGACGAAGGCTACACTCAACTCACGCGAGCCGTCAGGCCTCGCGCGACGTCGGCGAGGATGTCCCGGGCGCGACATTCCGGCACCAGCTCGAGGCATGCGAGGGCGAGCGCGGTCTCGGCTCGGGCCAGATCGCGCACTCGTTCGCATGCGCCGGAAGCGCGCACGCGCGTGGCCAGCTCGTGCGCGGCGCTCGCGTCACCGGTACGGACGTCGGCCACCAGCTTCGCGAACGCGTCGGGATCCGTAGCGGCCGCGCGGATCAGCGGGAGCGTGACCTTGCCCTCCGCGAGGTCGGCGAGCATCGATTTGCCCGTCGCCTGCGGATCGCCGTCGTAGTCGAGCACGTCGTCGACGAGCTGGAACGCGATGCCGAGATGGCCGCCGAACGCACCGAGCGCCTCGATGGCTTCTTCCGACGCGCCGCCTTCGCGAGCGCCGGCGCGGAGCGCCCACTCGAAGAGGGACGCCGTCTTGCCGCGAACGATGTCGAAGTACGTGGACTCTTCGAGCGACACCGCGAGCCGACCGCGCAGCTGGATGACCTCGCCTTCGACGAGGCGCCCGAGCGTCGCCACGAGCTCCTGCCAGGTCACGGGCGCGGCGCTGCTGCCGAGACGCAGCGCCTCGACGAGGAGCAGATCGCCGGCGAGCACGCTCACGGCGTTGCCCCACACGCGGCGCGAGGTCGGTCGACCGCGACGTTGATCGCCGTCGTCGATGACGTCGTCGTGGAGGAGCGTCGCCATGTGCACGAGCTCGGCAGCAGCTGCGAGACCGCGCGCCTTCTCGTCGAGCGGCGACCAGCACGCATGCGCGAGGAGGAGCGCCATCGGGCGAACGCGCTTGCCGCCGGCGTCGGACAGGTGCTTCGCGGACTCGCTCGCGGGGGTCACGCCGGAGGCGATGTGCTTCGCGATCAGGTCCTCGACGTCGGCCATCTCGCGCGAAATGAGGTCCCGGACGTCCGTGAGCCGCGTCGCGGAGCGATCGCCGACGCGATCGGGGGCGGCTGTGTCGTGGAGCGCGTGGATGGAGGCGGCAAACGTCATGTTTTGGCGGCCGGGCTCCTATAGCTCGGAACCTTCAAAAGTATTTGAAAGAACTATATGGGCTGGGATCCGGGAGGGTCAAGCCTCGGCGCGACACGGGATCACTGGGGGCTGCATCGTTGCCCGCGCCAACGATGTCGGGGACTTGCGCGTCGATCTCTCCTCAGCTGAGCTGGTGGTTCTTCTCGGCGAGATCGCGGCCGTGCTTGCGGACGAAGGCCACCGCTTTCGACGGCGAGGAGTCTTCGAGCTCGATGCCTTCGCGTCTGCGGACGCCGTCGGCGAGGAGCGCCGGCGGTCGTGGGAGCAGCCGGCCCGCGAGCTTCATGACGAGATCGAGGAGACCCGGCGCTACGCCGTGCATCCTCACCGCGAGCTTCGCCGCGGGCGTGAGGATGATCTCCCGATCGCCTCGCTCGATGGCGTGGACGATCCGCCGCGCGGCACGGGTCGAGGAGATGGTCATCGGGGCGGGCGCCGACGCGCTGGCACCGAACCATCCGTACTCCTTCTCGGAGTCGCCCTTGAACGTCGCATGGACGTGCGCGCCGGTGCGCATCAAGCCGGGGACCACCGTGAGCACGTGGATGCCGTCCTTCGCGCTCTCCGCCCGGAGGCCCTCGGCGAGGCCGACCTCGGCGAACTTCGCGGTCGAGTAAGGCACGAGATGCGGCACGCCGATCTTTCCGCCCAGCGACGTGATGAACGCGATCGTGCCGGTGCGCCGCGACTGCATGCGCGGGAGCACGGCGAGCGCGGCATGGAGCGACGTCTTGAAGATCGACTCCATCGCCTCGTCGAAGTCCTCGACGCCCATCGTCTCGATGGGACCGACCGAGATGGTCGCAGCGTTGGCCACGAGCACGTCGATCGGACCGAGCGCCGCGGTCACGTTGGCCACGAGCGTCTCCACCTGATCGAACGCGCGCAGATCGCACGCCTCCGCGTGGACGGTGGCACCGAGCCGGATCAGCTCGGCGCGTACGTCGTCGAGGTCCAGGGCGTCACGTGCGCAGATCGCCACGCGCGCGCCACGACGACCGAGCTCGAGAGCGATGGCGCGACCGAGCCCGCGTGACGCTCCGCACACCAGCACGGTCTTTCCGCGGACGCGCCTGCCTCGCGACGCCCGCGCCGCCACGCTCGCCACCTTCGCGGCAGCGAGCACGACCGCGGCACCCTTCAGCAACGTTCGGAGCATGGCCGCGTCGACGTGCAGCGCTCGTGCCCGTTTACGCTCCTGCTCGCACCGCGATCGACTGGCCGGTGATCCGCTCCGCCGCACGCGTGCAGAGGAAGACCGCGAGCTCGCCGACGTCGGTGGCCGAGTCGTCGAGGTCGCCGCCCTCGACTCCGATGGCGTTGCACGTGATGCCCTTCGCGAACGACGCGCCGGCGCGCTCGCGCGCGAGCACGGCCATCGACTCCTGCGACCTCGCCGCGGTGACGAGGAGCACGCGACCCGGCGACCGCAGGTGCGCGGCGGTGGCGTCGAACGTGTATTCTACATCCGTCAGCTCGGTATCGATCACGATGTCGAGCTCGCCGAAGATCTCCTTCGCGCGGGCGATGGCGGTGTCGAGCACCGATGACGCGCGACCCTCGCCGGCAACGTGCCTCGCCTTGCCTCCGCCGTGCGCGATCTCGCCCACCGTCTCGCCGAGTGGCTTCTCGTCACGGCCCGTGACGACGATGCGCACACCGCGAGCGGAGAGCGCGAGCGCGATGGCTCGCCCGAGCGCCCCGCCTCCGCCCACGACGAGGGCCGTCCGACCTTCCAAGCTCCGCATCCCGCTCCGCATGCCGGCGAGATTGACGCATGCTCGGCGCGGGCGCTACACCCCTCGCGTGCCTTCGCCCAAGCGCATCACGAGCGTGGTCTATGCGGTGTTCGTCGTCGTGGCGGCCGCGTTCGTGATCACCAGCACCGTCGAGATCGCGCAATCGGTCCTCGCCGAGCCTTCGCCGGGCGCCGCCAACGCGGCGAGCGTCCGCGTCGCTCCGGCTTGCGCCGAGGGCGTTCGCACCCTGGCGGTCGCCGTCGACCGCGGCGTCGCCGCGGCTGCCACGGCCACCGATCGCCAGGACGGCGAGCGCCGTTATCGGGCGGCTCGAGGTCCGGAATGGGAGGAGCCCAAGCGCTCCGAGCTCCTCGAGGGCTGCTCCGATCCACAAGCGAGCGCGCACGGCATCGATGCCGTCGCCGCCGTCACCCGCCTCGATCGCGCCGCCGAAGGCGCGATTCGCCGTCAAACCGACGAGCTTGGACCCGTGCGTCGCGCGGTCGACTCGTTTATAAGGTAGCCCACGAATGACACAGCCCCTCGCCTCTACATCCGGTAGCGCCGCAGACGCGCAAGCCGGGCCGCTCAGCGCCCCTCCAGCCGCCGCAGCCCCTGCAGCCCCTGCAGCCCCCCCCGCTCCCACGTTCGATGCGCTGCCGCTGAGCCCGGATGTCCGTCAGGCGATCGACGCCCTCGGCTACGTCAATCCGACGCCGGTTCAGCTCGCGGTGTTCGAGCCCGCCACGCGCGGCAAGAGCCTCGTCGTCCAGGCGCGCACCGGAACGGGCAAGACCGCCGCGTTCGGCCTTCCCATCATCGACGTCCTCGTTCGCAAGGGACAGCCCAACGTCCAGGCCCTCATCCTCACGCCGACGCGTGAGCTCGCGCTCCAGGTCTCGCGCGAGCTCGAGCAGCTCGGCAAGATCCGCGGGACCAAGATCGTCGCCATCTACGGCGGCGCGCCGATGGGCAAGCAGATCGAAGCGCTCGAAGGCGGCGCTCAGGTCGTCGTCGGCACGCCCGGTCGCGTGCTCGATCACTGCCGTCGCGGAACGCTCGACACGAAGAACATCCGCATCCTCGTCCTCGACGAGGCCGACGAGATGCTGTCGATGGGCTTCGCGAAGGAGCTCAACGCGATCATCGACCACCTGCCCCCGGGCGATCGCCAGGGCCTCTACTTCAGCGCCACGTTGCCGCCCGACGTCGAGCGTCTCGCCAACAAGCACCTGAAGAACCCCGAGTACGTCACGCTCTCGAGCGACCAGGTCGGCGCGCTGCAGCTCACGCACTACATCTATCTCGTTCGCGACAGCGACAAGCGCCAGGCCATCCTCTCGATCATCGAGGTGGAGGATCCTCAGAGCGCCGTCATCTTCTGCAACACGAAGGACGAGACCGAGCGCGTCGCCGAGCTCCTCAAGAGCCGCGGCTACGATGCCGACTGGCTCAACGGCGATCTCGAGCAGAAGGAACGCGAGCGCGTCATGTCCGCGACGCGCGAGGGCAAGCTTCGCTTCCTCGTCGCCACCGACGTCGCGGCACGCGGCATCGACATCTCGCATCTCACGCACGTCATCAACGCCGACTTCCCGGAGTCGGCCGAGCAGTACGTGCACCGCACCGGCCGCACGGGCCGCGCGGGACGCACCGGCACCGCCATCTCGGTCGTGGGACCGAAGGACGTGGGCCACCTCTACATGTTGCGGCTCACGTACAAGATCCGCCCCATCGAGCGGATGCTGCCCACCAAGGGCGAGCTCAAGACACGCGCCGAGGCGGACATCGTGACGTTCCTCGCGGAGGCCTACGCAGGTCGCACCGCCGATGCGATGCACCTCGCGGTGGCGCGTCGCCTCTTCACGCACGAGCAGGCCGAGTCGATCGTCGCCGGGCTCCTCGCCGATCACCTCGGCGCCAACGCTGCGCCCGATCCCATCCAGGACGCCGCCGATGCGCGCCGCGCCAAGAACCCGCCCGTGATCGAGGCGCCCGCAGCCCCGCCCGCAGCCCCCCTGGCCCGACGCGACGAGCCTCGCGAGGCGCCGCGTACGCTGCGTGATGGAGAGCGTGCTTCCCCTCCCCCCGGCGAAGGCCGTGGTCGACGCGCCGACGGGCCGCGACGGGACGAGCCGCGTCGCGACGGACCGCGTCGCGACGAGCCGCGCCGCGACGGGCCGCGTCGCGATGCGCCGCGCGATGCTTCACGCGACGTCTCACGCGAGGGTGTCCCGCGCGATCGCGGCATGGGCGCGCGCGACCGCAGCGCGGCGCCGCGTGGCGAGCCGATGCGTCCCGAGGTAGCGAGAGACCGCAGCGCCGACGCCGCGCGCCAGGGTCGCGAAGGCGTCCCGCAGGCGACGCTCTCCGAGTGGGAGCCGCCCGCCGACGAGGACGACGATCGTCCGATCATCCCCGCGGGCGCGAACGTGAGCCGTCGCTCCGGCGCCGCGCCGCGCACGCCGTCGATGGACGACGCGCTCACGGCGGTCGGTCTTCCCGACGAGCCCGCCATCATCGGTCGACCGCGCGACGCGAACGACGACGACGACGATGCGGTCGACACCGATCGTCATCCGCGGCTTCCCAAGCTGCCCGGCATCACCGAAGAAGGCGCCTCCGGCACGTCGGCATCGGCGCTCACCCCCCCGACCGCGCCGCGCGGACCGCGTCGCGAGGGTCGCGGTCCGGGCCGTCCCACGCGCGAGCGCGCACCGCGCGAGCCGCGCAGCGATGCACGTGAGCCGCGGGCAGATCGTGAGCCGCGCGAGGCACGCGAGCGCGAGCCCGACGCGCGACCGGCACCCGATGATCCGAACCTGTCGAACATCTTCCTCAACGTCGGAAGGCGCGACGGCGTGAACCCCGAGGACCTCCAGCGGCTGCTCGCCGAGACCGGCGGCATCCCCGAGGCCGAGACCGGCAACATCCGCGTCCGCGATCGCATCACCTTCGTCACCGTGAAGAAGGAGCTCGCCGACCGCGCCATCCAGGCGCTCGCCGGACAGGTCATCGGCGGTCGCACCGTCATCGCCGAGCCCGCGCGCGACAAGGGCTGACACACGACACCGGTGTCATGGGTGAGCGACGAGCCGCAGACGGCTCGCAGCTCTTTGATACGGGTACTTCGCTGAAGGAGCGATGGACGCTGCGCGGCACGGCCATTGCTGACCAACCACCATGGACTTCAAGCGATTGCTCTCCCGCGCCCGGTTCCTGGCGCTCGTCTTCCCGCTTCACGGTCTCCTGACGGCCGGCGGCGTCGGCTGCGGGTCGATCAGCACGAACGCGGTCTCGACATCGAGCTCGCTGTACGGCGCATTCGGCAAGCACGGCAACGGCCACGCCGGCTACTACGGCTATTACGGCTGCACGGACGGCTACGGCTATGACGACCCGATCTACGGCATCGGCTGCGACGACGGCAGCACCACCAGCATCTACGGCGATCCCTACGGGAGCTACGGATACGGCGGGTACGGCGGCTACGGCTACGCGCCGTGATCGTGTCTGGTCGGCGGCGCTCTGGCTGACCGCCCTCGCGAGCGCCGTTCCGTTTCTTCTCGTACGTCATCCGCCGTTCACGGATCTCCCCGAGCACGTCGCCGCGATGGCGTCGCTCGCGAAGATCCTGCCCGGCGGCGGTGGCGCGCCGTACGTCGTCGACGCGGTGAGCAGCCAGTATTTGCTCTATCACGCGCTCGGCGCGGTCCTCACGCGCGTCGTCGGCGACGCGCTGCTCGCCAACCAACTGCTCCTCGCCGTCGTTGCGGTGGTGTGGCCGCTCTCGCTGCGCTCTGCGCTCCGGGCGCTGGGTCGTGACGACCGGCTCGCGATCTTCGGGAGCATGGTCTTCTTCAACCGCGCGCTGGCGGTCGGCTTCCTGCCGTTCATCGCGTCGATCCCGCTCTTGCTGTTCGCGATGGCGGCGCTCGTTCGTCAGCTCGCGGCGCCCACGCGACGACGCGCGGTCGGTCTCGGCTTCCTCGGGCTGACGCTCTTCTACACGCACGTGAGCGCGTTCCTTCTCTTCGTGCTCACGGCGGGCGTGATGGTCGGCATGCGCTTGCTTCGCTCGAACGATCGGCGCGCGGTGCTGCTCGCGACCGCGGCGCCGCTCGTGCCGAGCGCCATCGCAGCCGCGGTGTGGTGGCGAGCAGGAAGCCTCGAAGGTCCGACGGGACACCTCGAACGCGTGAATCGGCTGCCGCTCGCCGTCATGCTCGACGCGGCACCGATCTGGACGTTCGACGTCTGGGCCTCGCACGGCGACGAGCTCTGCGCCGTGATCTGGTGGGCAGCGTTCGGCGTGATCATCGCCTTCCGCGGGGACACGAAGGACCCGCCGGTCTCTCGTCTTCTCCCGCTGGTCCCGGTGGCCTGCGCAGCCGCTGCGTACCTGCTCACGCCTTTCTCGGTCGGCGCCGCCGGGTACTTGAACCTCCGGCTCGCGCCGATCCTCACCATGTTCGCGATCCTCGCGCTGCGACCGCGTCGAGGTCTCCTCGGCGACGTGCCGCTCGCCGCCGCCGCCGTCGTGGCGATCGGGATGTCGGCCGTCGCCGCGTTCGAGATGCGGCGCATGGAGCGCGAGCAGCTCGGCGACATCGACGCGCTGCTCGCTCATGCCCGGCCGGGCACGCGTCTCGCGACCCTCAATTTCCAGACGCGATCGCCGCGCGCGAACTTCTGGCCGTACGTCTTCGCGGGCAGCTATCACCGCGCATACGGTGGCGCGATCGCGTCGTACTCGTTCACCGAGCTCGCGCACTGGCCGCTGCACTACGCGCCCGGCAGCGAGCCGCCGACACCCGCGCCGTTCTGGGTCTACTCGCCGTGCTCGTTCCGGTATCGAACGGACGGCTCGTTCTACGACTACGTGCTCGTCCAGGGTCGCCTCGATCCGTTCGCCGAGGCGACGCCGGGACCGGTGTTCAGGCGCGTTGCGCACGAGGGCGCCTTCACGCTCTACGAAAAAACCAGCGCCGCCGCCGACGACACGACGCCGGACAAGGGCCCCTGCCCCGTGCGCCCGGGACCCGGCGATGCGGCCCCCAGACCATGACGACGGCATGACGGGCGGGGGGGCTGACGGGGCGGGCCTGACGGGGAGGGCGCACCTACATTGGAATTTTCCTCCAATCGAGCTTCGATCGGCGCGCACGGCCTCCTTCTATTGAGCGCGCCGTTCGTCCTCGGGTAGCTTTGACTCCATGTCTGCAGTCGCTGCGTCCGCAGCAGGCGCGTACAGCGCGCCGTCTTCGAAAACGTTCCGTTCCATCCTCGAGTCGCGGCGCGGCGAGAATCGTCGCCTCTCACTCGACGACGCCATCGCCGTCCTGGTCCCCGTCTGCGTGGATCTGAAGGCGCGACACGATCGCGGCGAGCTCGTCTACGTCCATCCGTCGGCCATCGCCAGCGGGCCCGACGGCATGATGCGCCTCCATCCCGCGCTCGCGGTGCCGCCGTCGCAGCCGCGCGATCGCGCAGCGCTCGCTCCCGAGCTCGTAAAGGCGACGAACCCCGGCGATGCGCGCGCAAGCGTGTTCGCCATCGGCGCGATGCTCTACGAGGCGGTCACCGGCTCTGCCGTCGGCCCCGGCATGCGACGTCCGCGCGACGTCGATCCCAGCTTGCCCGAGTCGCTCGAGATGCTGCTCGGCAAGGCGCTGGTCGCCGATCCCGCGCATCGGCCCGATGACCTCGGTGCGCTCGCCAACGCGATGCACCATCTCGCGCCGATGAAGAGCATCCCGCCGCCCGACGTCGACGTCGGAGGCCTCGATCAGGCGAACGGTCAGCCCGTCGACATCCGCATGTCGCTGCTGCCGCCGGTCGACGTGCAGTTCTCGATCGCCCCGCCCCCCTCGGGCCCGACGTCGTCGCCGGGCATGCCTGCGAGCCACAGCTCTCCAAACGTGGGCAACGGCGGCCATGTCGAGAACGTGCCGCAGGCGCGCGTCACGCGCGATCCGACGCGCCAGCTCGCCAACCTCAAGGCGCGCCTCGAGGCCGACACGCGCCCCCGCTACGTCGTGAACAAGGACCGGATGGACCACGGTCCGTTCAGCGCCGTCGAGCTGCTCCAGCAGATCGCGTCGAACCAGTTCGTCGGCGAGGACATCCTGCGCGACGAGCTCACCGGCGTCGCGCAGAAGATCAACGAGTGGGACGAGTTCTCTCCCTTCGCGCAGCACGCGGGCATGCACCGCAACATCGCGCAGGAGAAGAAAGAGGTCGCGAAGGTCGAGAGCGCCGAGAAGAAAGCCGGCGCGGCGAAGTTCGTGATCGGCGGCATCCTCGCGGTGGCGCTCGTCACCGGCGGCGCGCTCTTCGTCATGAAGAAGGTCGGGGAGCGAAGGGGCAGCGACGATCTCTCCGACGATCCCAACGCGGTCGACCTCTCCGGCGGCGGTTCGCTCAAGGGCGGCAAGAAGGCTGGCGGCCCCGGCGGCAAAGGTGGCGTCGGCGGCGGTGGTGGTGGTGGCGGCGGCTATCACGGCGGCGGCAGCTACGAGGCCGCGCTCAACGCGAACAACCAGGAGATCAGCGTGGGCGGTCCGAAGGGCGGCCCCGATCTCACCGACGCGCAGCTCGGCGCGCCCATGCGCAACGCATCGTTCATCGGGGGCTGCGGCGCTCCCGAGAGCATGAAGGTGCAGGTCCGCGTCGCGGTGCAGAACGGCCGCGCGGTGGGCGTCAGCGTCTATCCCAATCCGCCGAACGCGGCCGTCGCCTCGTGCGTCGACCGCCATGTCCGTGCGCTGGGATGGCCCCCGAACGCGAAGATGGACTTCTTCACGACGACGTACTGAGCGCGGGCGGGGACGGCGCGGCCTGGCA
>JAXDMI010000448.1:0-3565 GCA_034666145.1 Myxococcales bacterium
GTGATGATGCTCCAGAGGAGAATCACCGACATCATCACGAGGCCGCCTTCTTTGTAGTGCTTCCAGAGAGTAGCCATGTTCGCTGTTTCCTCGCTGTACGCGGCGGGTGAGGGCTTTTCCTAGCCCGTCCCGTCCGCCGTCATCGTTTGCGTCGTTAGGTCCGTATCCGCGCGGCGCGGACGATATCGTCTCGTGCTCGAAAGACGCAAGCCTCGTGAGCAAGTGAAAGACGAAGACTGCGCCCGACCTCTATGCCGCGGAAGTCTGACGGTAGAGACCCCGACGCGTCAACTGAGATTGGGTCTCAACTGCACTTCATGGATCACTAAACGTCTGCAGTATCGAACGGTTGCGGAAACGTGCAGTGCCATTGGAATGCATACAATCCGGATTTGAGCTCATTCATGGAAGCGCACGACCCTGCGGCGCTTCGTCGATTCGCGTCGTTGACTTCGCGAGATCAGCCCGGCTATCGTGCTCCCAGCGATTCACTTGCACTCGCAAAAGGCCGGAATTCCGGCCTCATTCGTGCGCTCGTGACCTCGCTGTTCGCGACGGATCTTGAAAAGGAGCATCGGGGATGTTCGTGGCTCTCTTGAGCAGCGCGGTTGACTTGGCTAGCGCAGCACCTGCCGCGGCGGCTGCGGGCGAAAGCGGAAGCACGGGCTTCATGGCCGCTTTCAAAGAAAACCCGACCTTCCTCTCGATCAACCTGGTCGTGAGCGCGATCGTGGTCGCGCTGATCGTCGAGCGGGCTTCCTTCCAGCTCAGCAAGTATCGCGTGAACTCGAAGGAGTTCTTCGCGCAGATCAAGAAGCTCGTGACCGCCGGAAATATCGACCGCGCGATCAAGCTCTGTGATGCGGGCGACTACCCGACGCTGCAGCTCGTGAAGGCAGGCCTCACGCACGCCAACAAGGGTCCGGACGAGATCGACGCGGCGATGAGCGAGAAGATCGGCGAGCTGAAGCCCGCGGTGGAGAAGCGCATCGGCTCGCTCTGGTCGCTCGCGAACATCGCGACCCTCGTCGGCCTCCTCGGCACCGTGCTCGGCCTCATCCACACGTTCGGCGCCGTCGCCGCTCCCGGCCTCTCGGCCGCGGACAAGCAGCGCGTCCTCGCGAACGGTATCGCAGAGGCCATGTACAACACGGCCATGGGCCTCGGCATCGCCGTCATCTGCATGATCGCGCACCTCGTCCTCCACCAGCGCGCGAAGAACATCGCGCACGACCTGGACGCGACGCAGGAACGCGTCTTCAACTTGCTCACGATCCAGACGCGTCCCGGCGGTTACTGAGGTAGCTCGCAGTGGCGGCCGACGAGAAACTCAGCGCAGCGCAACGGAGCAAGATTCGTCGGCTCTCGCAGCCGAGGGAGCTTGCTCCGGACGAAGAGGGTGGCGAGCTCAACATCGTCCCCTTCCTCGATATCGTCACGAACGTCCTCATGTTCGTGCTCGCGACCGTGAGCGTCACCTTCACGGCGACGATCGATACGTTCCCGCCGCGCGCAGGCAGCGGTGCACGCGCGCCGACGACGCCGACGCTCGGCCTGACCGTGCTGGTCGTTCCGGACGGCTTCAGCCTCAAGGCCCGCGGCGGCAACGTCGCGCCGGGCTGCAACGACACGGGGCCGGGCATCGCCATCCCGAACAAGAACAACGACTACGATTACGACAGCCTCAAGGCCTGCGCGATCAAGTTGAAGGGCGCTGCCGCCGAGTTCAAAGACGAGATGGGCGTCACCATCAGCGGTAACCCGTCGATCCCGTACCAGGTGATCATCGGAACGATGGACGCCGTGCGCAAGAACGACCAGGGCGAAGACCTGTTCCCCGAAGTCTCCTTCGGTATCGCGAGGTAGGGCCACCCAACCATGGCGAACATGCCTCCGAACCAGCCGCCTGCAGGTACACCCGGCCCCCCCGGCGGCGGACCGCCGAAGCCGCTGGCGAAGCAGAAGCCGGCCAGCATGGCGATGTACAAGCGCATGCTGCGCAAGGAGATCCGGCGCAAGAGCGGCGAGCCCGAGATCAACTTCCTCAACATCACGGCCATGCTCGACATGATGACGATCATCCTCGTCTTCTTGTTGAAGAGCCTGAGCTCGTCGTCGGCCTCGCTCCCGCAGAGCGCCGACCTCACGATGCCGAAGAGCGTGCTGACGACGGAGGCCTCGCAAGAGGGCGTCGCCATCCTGATCTCACGCAGCCAGATCGTCGTCGACGACAACACCGTCTGCACGGTGCCCACCGACGCGACCCACGGCGTCGAGGCGAAGTTCAAGCGCAGCGGCCCGACCGACCTCTACATCGTGCCGCTCGCCAACGCCCTCCAGGGTTGGCGTGAGCGCGATCGTCAGCTGCGTCTCGCGACCGGCAAGGATCCCAGCGCGAGCGAAGCGATCGTCATCGCCGACTCCGGCACGCCGTACCGCTTGCTCGTCGAGGTGCTCTTCACGCTCGGCCAGTCCGAGTTCGCGAAGTTCCACCTGATGGTCCTTCAGTCCTCCAAAAAGTAACGACCCTTCGCGTCTCGCCTCTCGGCCGTGCGAAGCACGGCATCGCCGAAGGCGATTGAGGGGAGGCTCATCGATGCATTCATGCATCGATGAGGGGACCGAAGGTCCCACCTGAGTAGAAGTAAAAAAGCCCGCTCGATTCCTTCAGAATCGAGCGCGCTGTTTTACGGCGCGATGCACGTGATGCCGAGGTAGCAGCACTGCGTGGCTGCGCACGGGCAGGGGACCGGCGACGCCTGCTGGGAGAATTCGTACTGGTAGAGGACGAGCTTCAGCGTGTTGCTCGTGTCGCACGCAGGGCCGACGGTGCCGGAGCTGCCGCCGGAGGACGACGACGACGACGAGCTGCTGCTCGACGAGCTGCTCGTGCCGCTGGAGCCGCTGCTCGACGCGCCGCTCGTTCCGCTCGAGCCGCTCGAGCTCGTCGACGAGCCGGTGTCCGGCGTCGTCGCGGCGTCGGTGGCGGGAGCGCCGGCGTCATCGCTGGCGGTCGTCTTCGGGGGTAGCGTCGTCGTGTTGCTGCCCGCTTCGGGCGCCGGCTCCGCAGCCGACTTCGTCTCTTCGACAGTGCTGCCGAGGGTGTCGACGGGCGATGTTGCGCAGGCCGACGCTAGGGCAACGAGCGACGACAATGCAGCGACCGCGATGAGGGTAGAACGACGCATGGCGGGTACACTAGCAGCGGAGCTTTGTACGTTGCCTCGAGCACAACCGAACGAGACGCTCAGGTGACTCCTACGTGTACCCCACTCTCCGCGAAGGCTTTCTTCCTGGTCTTTCAGCGCCTTACCGTCGTCGACCGGACGGCGCCCTCGCGCGTCGATACACCGTAAAATGCGACCCCGCGTCGACTTCTCCCGCGCCGAAGCGCGGTCTATCGCCCTCAGCGCGCAGTCCCTCGACGGCGCCCGACCCAGGGTCGTTCTATCCCGCCCGGCACGAAACGACCCTGGGTCGGGGCTCCACGACCCTGGGTCGGGGCTCCTACGGACGGTCGGGCGGCTCGGCGTGCTCCAGATCGACGCCGTCAACGTGCTCGCTC
>JAXDMI010000449.1:0-2940 GCA_034666145.1 Myxococcales bacterium
GAATCCGCAAGCGCCCACCACGCCGCGCGCTCCGCCGCCTCGCGCGCATCGCCGGCTCTCCGCGCGAGCGTCCTCCCATCGGGCCCGGTTCCGCCTTCGCCGAGATGGACCTGCGCCTCGACATGAACGAGCGCGACGGCATCCGCGACACGCGTCGCGAGATCGCCGGGCGCCGCCGCCGGCGAAGGCGCGGCCGCCGACTCGAGCACCATGCCCACGCATCCGCCGCGCGGCTCCGCGGCGGCGACCACCTCGCGCAGCCGGAACGGCAGATCGAGCGCGGCGAGGCGCGATGCGAGCGGCCCGTGCGGATCGCCGAGCGCCTCCGCGGTGCTCACCGCATCGCTCGCGGTGCCGACGTCGAGCGTCGCGTGGATCAACGTGTTGCCCGACATCTCGGCGGCGGCCTCGTAGACGTCGACGTCGATGGTGCCGCTCGACGACGGAGCGGTCGCGGGCGGCGGTGGCGGAGCGGCGGCCTTCCACGCCGGACCTCGCGCGACGGCGGATGCCACCGACTCCGCCGTTGCCGACGGTCCCGCGACGGCCACGGCAACGCGCCCGAGACCATGCGCCGCCGCGCGCCACTTCTCGAGCCGCGCCGCGGCGAGGTCGTCGCCGCTCTTTCCTGCGCGCGCGGGCAGCGCATGCGGAGATCCCACGCAGCGTGCCCAGCGCGCGAGCGACGCATCGCGGAGCGGACGCGCCGCCAGGGCGGCGAGCTTCTTCTTCGCGGCGACGACGTCGCGATCGTCGATGCTCGCCGTCAGCGCTTCACGCACGGCATCGGTCGCGGCGGTCGCGGCGTCCGGCGCTGCAACGAGCACCGCAGCGCGAAATCCCGACCACGACGGTACGACGCTCGGCGCGAAGCCCTTCGCCGCGAGCCGCGCCTCGACGACCGCCGCGAGCGCGACGGCGATCTCCGGATCGTCGTCGTTTCCCTCGAGCGCCCCCGTGGTCACGGCGACCGCGACGGCGCCGCTCGGATCTCCCTCGCGCACCACGAGCACGACAGGCGGACGATCCTTCGCGCGTCGCACGTCGGGCAGCAGCACCTGCGCGCGAGCCGAGCTCGCGGGCTGCGTCGCGGGCGTCGCCGGCCCGCATCCACCGGCGAGGATCACGGCCAGCGCCCCGACGGCTATCGCGAGCGCTCGGCGCAAAGAAGAGCGATCCTTCGCCTACTGAACGACGATGTCCGCCGGGGACCGCGGCGCGAGCTGGATGTTGCAGAAGAAGCCGACGACGCCGGTGATCGACGCGATCGTGGTTCCCTTCTTGAGACCGAGCGCCTCGAGGTCGAAGAGCGCGTTGATCAGCGTCGGCGGCTTCGGGAACGGTGCGTCGCACTTGCCGAAGCTGCCCGCCGTCAGCGCGGCAGACACGCGGCTGCTCGTCGGAGTCGGCGCTGCATCCTGCTGCAGCGTGACGTTCTTCACGCGCACGAGCATGCCGAGCCAGCGCCGGCCCTTCGTGAAATCCGCGAGGTCGTTCACGTCGATGTCGACGGGATCGAGCACCTGCGTCTCGTAGCGGAACGTGGCGACCGGCTTCGAGATCTGCGGGAGCACGACGCCGGGAGCAAACGTGACCGTCGCGCCGATGTTCTGGCTCTCCGTGTACTGACCGTTCAGATCGAGCACGTCGCCGGGGCCGATCGACAGGTTGCCGGGATTGAACGTCGGCGAGAAGAGCGTGATGCCCGAGTACGGATCCTTCGACCCGAGATCCTGCACGTAGATCGTGCCCTTGCTCTTGCCGTCGGCCGTCTCGTCGAACTTGTCGACGGCGACGACCACGGCGCCGCTGATCTGCTGCACCTGCGAGACGAAGCCTGCGTGACCGTCGACGCCGGGATCGGCGACGTCTTTGATCCGCTTGTCCTTGCCGCCGGGAGCCGGGATGCCCGGGTTCGAATGCGGGTCGCCACCGCCGCCGTCGGATCCGCACGAGGCGGCAGCGACGGAGAGGAGCGACGTGACGACGACTAGGAGGGGGCCTGCGAAGCGCACGGCCTGTGAGTAGCACAAACGAGGCGAGGCGTCGGGGGGCAACCCGACGCCTCGAAGCAGAAGGAAAGCTACGTGGATGGGACGGGACGAACTAGGCGGCGATCCGGCTGGACGTCATGCGCGTGGCGAGGACGGACTCGAGGCGGGACTGGATCTTGTGCTTCTTCGAGTAGACCGTCTTGACGGAGATGTTCATCTTCGTCGCGATGTCCTGGGGATCCATGCCCTCGCCGAAGTAGAGCGCGGCGAACGTGCGGTCCTTCTCGGAGAAGTCGGCGAGCGTCGCCTGCGCGATGGTGGCGCGCTCGTGCTCGCTGGTGAGCTCGAACGGATCGGGAAGGTCGGCGACGAGCTCCATCGCCTCGGTGATGCACTCCTTCTGCGGCTCGCGCTTCAGGGTGCGAAGGTAATCGTAAGCGGCGTTGATCGCGAGAAGGCCAATCCACGAAGAGAAGCGGTTGCCACGCTCGGGGTCGAACGTGCGGAGCTTGTGCATGTCGTTGCCGAGGAGAGAGACGTAGAGGTTCGCGTAGACCTCGCGGACGTCGTCCTGGCTGACCATCGAAGCGAAGCGGCGCGTCACCTTGGTGATGCAGCGGATGATGAGCCGATCGTACTTGGCCTGGAACGCACGCCACGCCGCCGGGTCGTTGACGGTCATCCCCGCGATCAGGTCGTCGTCGCTTTCGAAGCGATCGGCGATGGCGGCGCAGGGGAAGAAACCAGACTCGCGAGCAACGTTCGTCATGACTCAGGGCCTCCAAGAACGGGGCGTAACCCGCGTCCTCTCAAGTGAACCGAAGCGGTGCAGCGCGTCGGCGGATGGGCCTAGAGCAGGGGACGTGCCAGAGGTCTCAGGACGCCCCATATGACAAAAACGTGGGAAATTTGCGCAATCAGGGCAGGGAAGGTTTCGGTCGCAACC
>JAXDMI010000450.1:0-3369 GCA_034666145.1 Myxococcales bacterium
CCGGTATGGGACGGCAACGAGGTCTGGCTCATCGCTTCCGGTGGCGTGTTCGTGTTCGCATTTCCGCGCGCGTATGCTGCGGCGTTCAGCGGCCTCTATCTGCCGCTGATGATGGTGCTGTGGCTCCTCGTGCTGCGCGGTATCGCCATCGAGTTCCGCTCGAAGCTCGATCACCCGCTCTGGCGCGCCGCGTTCGACATGATGTTCGCGTTCGCGTCGTTCGTGATGGCCATGGTGTTGGGCATCGCGCTCGGCAATCTGGTGCGCGGCGTTCCCGTCGACGCGACGGGATGGTTCGAGGAGGACCTCTTCACCGACTTCAAGGCCACCGGGCAGAACCTCGGCGCGATCGACATCTACACGGCGCTCGTCGGGCTGTTCGCGCTCGTCGCGCTGGCTGCGCACGGCGCGACGTATCTCGTGTGGAAGACATCCGGCGCCGTTCACGACCGCAGCAAGGTCGCCGCCGCGAGGCTGTGGCCCGTCGTCCTGATCATCGGCGCGGCGCTCACTCTGGCGACGGCGGCAACGCAGGCCGCGCACTTCGCTTCCTTCGGGCATCGGCCGTTTCTGTGGCCGCTGCCGGCGATCGCCATCGGCTCTGCGATCATGTGTCCCCGCGCCGTGGCAGCCGGCCGCGAAGGGCGCGCATTCTTGCTCTCGTGCGCGTTCCTCACGAGCCTGCTCGTGGCGACCGTGGGTACGCTCTATCCCGTGCTCCTCCGCTCCACGGTCGATGCAAACTACACGCTCGACGCGTTCAACGCGTCGTCGCCACGAGCCACGCTCGTCATCGGGCTGACCGTGTGGATCCCCGCGATGCTGCTGGCCGCGGGATACTTCACGTACATGTATCGCTCGTTCCGCGGAAAGGTGCAGGTCGAGGACTCGCACCACTGATGGATGGCGACGTCATCGTCCTCGGCGCGGGCATGGCTGGCCTCTCGGCGGCGTCCGTGCTCCGTCGAGCGGGGCTCGATGTCCTCGTCGTCGATGCGCGAGGGCGCGTCGGCGGTCGCGTGCACACGTTGCATGATGCACGCACTCCGGTGCCGGTCGAGCTGGGCCCCGAGCTGGTCCATGAAGGTGCGGATGCCGTACATCGCCTCGTGCGCGAGCTCTCGTTCGCGCTCCACGAGCTCGACGGGCCGACGTGGGTGCGTTCCCGGGGAGCCCTCGCCGAGATGTCCGGCTTCGACGACCACGTGAAGAAGGGCCTGCGCGCCGCCTTCGATCGCCTGCGTGCGCACGGCGACCTCTCGATGGACGAGGCGCTCCGCAAGGCTCGCCTCTCTCCGCGCGTCGAGGAGCTGACGCGCATGTTCGTGCAGGGCTTCCACGCGGGCGACGCTACGAAGCTCGGAGCGCGTGCGCTCGCGAAGGGCGGCCCCGAAGGTCGCGGGCGCGCGCTCCGCGTTCACGTCGGCTACGGCGCGGTGGCGGAGGGACTCGCGCAACGCGCGGCCGGATGTATGCGCCTCGGAACCACCGTCACGCGGGTCGCGTGGCAGCGCGGCGAGGTGACCATCGATGCGCATGGCCCCACCGGCCATGCCGTGACGTTGCGTGCGCGTGCTGCCGTCATTGCGCTGCCGCTCGGCGTCGTGCGCGCACCCGAGGGCGAGCCCGGCGCCGTCGCGTTCGACCCGCCGCTCGACGACAAGCGCGCAGCGCTCGCGCGGCTCGACATGGGCCACGTCGTGAAGCTGACGCTGCGCTTCCGCGAGGCCTTCTGGACGGACGCGAAACGTGTGCGTACTGCATCCAAAGACGCGAAGCAGACCAAGGAGAAGCTCCGCAAGTCGGCTTTCTTCTTCGATCCGCATGGCGCGTTCCCGACGTTCTGGACCTCACGACCGCTCGCAGCACCGGTCCTCGTGGCATGGGCGGGAGGTCCCGCCGCCGATGCGCTCCAGGGCCAGAGCGAGGCACAGATGGTCGCGCGCGCTCTCGACGGGCTCGCGGTGATCCTCGGCGTTCCCGCCAAGGTCGCACACGACTCGCTCGAGACGTGGTTCACACACGACTGGGGCCGCGATCCGCTCGCGCGCGGGGCGTACTCCTACGCGCTGGTCGGCGGAGCCACGGCTGCACGTCAGGCCGCGGCACCGCTGTCGAGCACGCTCTTCTTCGCCGGAGAGCACGTCGCGCCGTCGCCGAACAACGGCACGGTGCACGGCGCCCTCGAGAGCGGCGAGCGCGCCGCGAGCGAGGTGCTGGAAGCGCTCCCCGCGGTACGACGACGCGAGCTCGCTCAGCGCATCGCGCGCGGCAAGCGCTGACGCGCACCGAAATATCCGGCCCACGCGTCCTTCCACCGGCGCTCGCGCAGTCGGTCGAGGACCGTGTGTATGTTCCACGCATCGCCGCGGAGCTCGTCGTCGAGCTCGTCCCACGTGATCGGCACCGACACGGGTGCCCCCGCTCGCGCGCGTGTCGAGAACGCCGCCACCGACGTGTTGGTGCGGTTGTTTCGCAGGTAGTCGACGAGGATCTTCCCGCTCCGCACGTGCTTCGGGACGATCGCGACGAAGCGCTTCGGCTCCTCGCGCACCAGCATCTGCGCGAACGCGCGCGTGAACGCGAGGCACTCCTCCCAGCTCGCCTCGGGAACGAGCGGGACGAGCACGTGCAGCCCTTTGCCACCGGTGGTCTTCACCCAGCTCTCGAGACCGAGGGCCGCGAGCCGCTCGTTCACCAGCCTCGCTGCACGGACTACCTCCTTCCACGGCACGTCCGGCGCGGGATCGAGGTCGAGCACGACGCGATCGGGGTGCTCGACGTCGGAGGCGCGCGAATTCCACGTGTGGATCTCGAGGATGTCCATCTGCGCGAGCCCGACCAGCGCCGCGACGGTGTCGGCGACGAGGTATTCGCCGACCTTGGTCTTCTCGCGGATCTTCACGCGCCTGAGGACGTCGGGGCCCCACGCCTTGGCGTGCCGCAAGTAGATGCCCCCCTTCTCGGTGTGCTTGCCCTCGGCCCAGCGGACGAGCGTGAGTGGTCGTCCCTCGACATGAGGAAGCATGTGCTCGCCGACCGCTTCGTAGTAGCGCGCGAGATCGAGCTTCGTCACGCCGGTGGGCTCGAGCACGCGCTCGGGATGCGAGATCGAGACGCCGGCCACGACCACGCGACCGTTCTCGGCGGCAGCCAGCTCGGTGTCGCTGATCGCAGGCTCCTGGCGCAGCGGGCACTTCACTTCGAGCCACGTCGGCTTTCGTCCGGCGGCGTAGATTGATCGCTTTCGCTTCGCGACGATGCCTTCGAGACCACGCTCGCATGCGAGCGCGAGGATCGCCTTTGGGTCGCCCTCGGAGGCGGTGGAGACGACGATGGTCCCCTGGCGATCGACGCGCGAGAGCACGC
>JAXDMI010000451.1:0-7620 GCA_034666145.1 Myxococcales bacterium
CCAGAAGTGGCGCACGGCGATCAACCGCTTCTCTGAAGCGATGACGATCTTCGCGGTCATCTGCGCGCTCGTCTTCCCCGGCATCCACGTCGGGCGCGCCTGGTACGCGTACTACATGCTCCCGCTCCCCAACGAGATGAGCATCTGGCCGAACTTCAAGAGCCCGCTCATCTGGGACGTCTTCGCGGTCAGCACGTACTTCACGGTCTCGACGCTGTTCTGGCTCGTCGGTCTCATCCCCGACTTCGCCACGCTGCGTGACCGCGCGAAGAACAAGTACCGCCGCCTCGCGTACGGCGCGCTCGCGTTCGGCTGGCGCGGCTCGAACCGCCACTGGCAGAACTACGAGCGCGCGTACCTCATCCTCGCCGCGCTCTCCACGCCGCTCGTCCTCTCGGTGCACAGCGTCGTCTCCTTCGACTTCGCGACGTCGCTCATGCCGGGCTGGCACACGACGATCTTCCCGCCGTACTTCGTCGCCGGCGCCGTCTTCTCCGGCTTCGCGATGGTCATGACGCTGATGCTGATCACGCGCGCCGTCTACGGCATGCGCAGCATCGTGCTGATGAAGCACCTCGAGCTGATGAACAAGATCATCCTCGTGACCGGATCGCTCGTTGGTTACGCGTACGCGATGGAGTTCTTCATCGCCTGGTACGGCGGCAACGAGTACGAGCGCTTCCTGTTCGTCCAGAACCGCATGCAGGGCCCGATGGCCTGGGCCTACTGGATCATGATCTCCTGCAACGTGCTCAGCCCGCAGGTGTTCTGGTTCAAGCGCTTCCGCACCAGCATCCCCGTGATGTTCGTGGTGTCCATCCTCGTGAACATCGGCATGTGGTTCGAGCGCTTCGTCATCATCGTGACGTCGCTCTATCGTGACTTCCTGCCGTCGTCGTGGGGCTGGTTCCGCCCCACGCTCGTCGACATCTTCACCTACGCGGGAACGCTCGGTCTCTTCTTCACCGCGTTCCTCCTCTTCATCCGGTGGATTCCGATGATCGCCATCGCCGAGGTCAAGGGCGTGCTGCCCGCGGCCGATCCGCATCATGAAGAGGGCGAGCACGACGCGCACGACGCGCCGGGCCACGTCCACGAAGCAGCCACCGCAGAGGCCGAGTGATGAGTGACTCCACCGAAGCACCCGCGCTCCTTCTCGCCGAGTTCGACACTCCCGGTGAGTGCCTGCACGCGGCCGAGGCGCTGCGCGACGCCGGCTACAAGGACTTCGACACACACACGCCGTTCCCCGTCCACGGCATGGATGCCGCGATGGGCATGGGCGACAGCAAGCTCGGGTGGATCGTCTTCCCGATCGGCCTCTCCGGAACGTGCCTCGCGTTCCTGATGATGCACTGGATGAACAACATCGATTACCGCCTGATCATCGGCGGCAAGCCGGCGTCGGTCGCCTCCATCCCGTCGATGGTGCCGATCATGTTCGAGCTCACCATCCTCCTGTCGGCCTTCGCGACGGTGTTCGGCATGCTCGGCCTCAACAAGCTGCCGCGCCATCACCACCCGATCTTCAACTCGGAGCGGTTCGCCGGGTTCTCGAACGACAAGTTCTTCGTGTCGGTCGAGTCGACGGATCCGAAGTGGAGCGTCGACAAGACCAGGAAGCTGCTCGAAGGCGTGCACGCCAAGCACATCGAGCTGCTCTACGACGACGAAGAGGGCGGCGAAGACGAGGGCGAGCCCGCTCACGGCGCGGCTAGCCCGAAGGGAGCGCACTGATGAAGTCGCTACTCGTAGGCGCTGTCATCCTCGGCGGTCTCGCTGGTCTCACCAGCGGCTGCCGCGGTCAGACGTCGAAGGAGAGCCCGATCGTGGGCATCCGCAACATGTACGACCAGCCCAAGTACGACATCCAAGAGGAGTCGAGCTTCTTCGCCGACCACCGGACCATGCGTCCGCTCGTCGAGGGCGTCATCTCGCAGGAAGAGGAGATCGATCCCCGCATCGCGCAGGGTCGTCTCGAGGATCAGACCGGCTACGTGCTGACCATCCCGCCCGAGGTCGTCAACGATCCGCGCGTCGGCGGCATGGAGCATCTCGTCGCGCGCGGTCACGCTCGCTACCAGATCTACTGCGTGCCCTGCCACGACGGCACCGGCTCCGGCAACGGCCTCGTTCGCAAGCGCGCCAACGCGAGCGGCGCGACGGCCTTCGTTCCGCCGACGTTCCACCAGGACCGCATCCGCCACATGCCCGACGGTCAGCTCTTCGCGACCATCTCGAACGGCAAGAACAACATGCCGCCCTACGCCATGCAGATTCCCGTCATCGACCGCTGGGCGATCGTCTCGTACGTGCGCGCCCTCCAGATTGCACAGCCGAAGGGCACCGAGGGAACGCCGTGAGCGCTGCAGACGACAAGAAGCACGGCCACGAGGGTGGCGGCCATAAGCACAACGTTGGCGCGTGGGTCCTGTCGGGTCCGTGGGCCGGCGCGTGGAAGGTGTTCGCAGGCATCGGCGTCCTCGGCATCGTGCTCTCGGGCATCGGCTACACGATGGACACGCGCCGCTTCGCGTTCTCGTGGATGTTCGCGTACATCACCGTCCTCGCCATCGCGCTCGGCTCGATCTTCTTCGTGCTGATCCAGCGCCTCACGTCGGCGGGCTGGAGCGTCACGGTGCGTCGCACCGCGGAGCTCTTCGGCTACGGCGTCATCGCGCTGATCCCGCTCTTCATCCCCGTCATCATGACGATGGGCCATCTCTTCCCGTGGATCGGTGAAGGCCACGACACGAAGGGCCACGACGACGCGAGCGGCGGTCACGGCTCCATCTCGCTGATTGCTCCGGCGTACGCGCAGGCACCGAACACCGGCGCAGCCGCGGATCACAAGGACCCGCAGATCGACAAGGGCACCGGTACCGGCGCGCACGGCGGCAATCGCGGCACTGCCCAGGGCGTTCCCTCCGATACGGGCGCGGTCCACGGCGGAGCCACACCGAACGAGCCGCACGGCAACACGCCGGACGCGAAGGAGCACGCCGAGCACCAGGCTCACGCGATGATCCATCACGATCTGATGGAGAAGAAGAGCGGCTGGCTGAACAAGAACTTCTTCTATGTCCGCGCGCTCCTCTACTTCTTCATCTGGTCGTTCCTCGCGCTGCGCATGCTCGGCTACTCGGTCGCGCAGGACACCTCGAAGGATCCGCAGCTCACGGTGCGCGCGCAGGCCTTCGCCCCCGGGGCGACGTTCCTCTTCGCGCTGAGCCTCACGTTCGCGGCCGTCGACTGGATCATGTCGCTCGAGCCGACGTGGTTCTCGACCATCTTCGGCGTCTACTACTTCGCGACGGGCGTGGTCTCGAGCTACGCGGTCATCATCCTGGTGACGCTCGCGCTCCGCAACGCGGGCCCGCTCCAGGGCGCCGTCACGCCGGAGCACTATCACGACCTCGGAAAGCTGATGTTCGGCTTCCTCGTCTTCTGGGCGTACATCGGCTTCAGCCAGTTCATGCTGATCTGGTACGCGGCGCTTCCGGAAGAGACGACCTGGTACCACAACCGCTGGGACTTCGGCCCTTGGGCGAAGGTCACCATGGCCGTGATCATCGGGCACTTCGTCGTGCCGTTCTTCTGGCTCATCTCGCGCAACTTCAAGCGCAACGTCGGTCGCCTGCAGGTCGGCGCGGCCATCCTCCTCGTCTTCCACGTGGTCGACATCTACTGGTTCGTGATGCCGAACTACGCGCTCGGCTCGAACGAGTTCACGTTCCACTGGATCGACGCTGCGTGTCTCCTCGCCGTCGGCGGCATCTACGGCGCCGTCGTCTTCCACCGCATGGGCAAGCAAGCCCTCGTCCCCGTGGGCGACCCGCGCCTCGAGCGCTCGCTCCACTTCCAGAACGCCTGAGGCTCCAGAGGACGCATGGCAATCGACAACACACCGCCGCGGCTTCGGCTCATCGGGACAATCGCGGTCATCGTGATCATCACGCTGCTCAGCCTCGATTTCGTGTTCAAGAGCTACTACGCGTACATGACCGACGAGGCGCAGCGAGAGAAGCTCGCGCCGACCACGGAGAAGAACGACCAGCGCGAGGCCGAGGCGGCGTCGCTCTCGGCCGCGAAGCTTCCGATCGATCAGGCCATGGCGGCCGTCGCCAAGGGCACGCGCAGTGAGGCGATCGAGCCGAAGCCCTCCGATGACATGGGCCCGATGACGGGCTGGAGCAAGCTGCCCAAGCAGCTGCCCCTTCCGCCGGCGGGCGGCATGCCCGGCGGCATGATGGTGCACGGCGCGTCGCCTCCCTCGTCGCCGCCCCCTGGCACCGACGCGATGAACGCGGGCGACGCCGGCGCGGCGAACGCAGGCGACGCTGGACCGACCGCGGTCGACGGCGGTCCCGGCGCGGCCGACGCGGGCGCTCTGCGTCTCGCACCGAAGACGACGGGCACGAGGGACGCGGGCGCGAAGCACTGAAGGCGCACGAGCAAGACACCGACGATGAGCACGCCCGACACCACGCACGAACTCGATACGAAGGGACGATGCCGTTCGGCTCTCGTTCGACGTATCGCGTCGTTGCGTGGGTGGGCGGTCATGGTCGTGCTCCTGCTCGGCATCGTCTCGTTCCCGCGCGTGGCCCACGCGCAGGTCGCGGGCATGCCGCCGGAGCTCGCGCACGTCGGTGTGAACGAGCATCTCGACGGCGCGCTGCCGCTCGACACGGAGTTTCGCGATCACACCGGCAAGACGGTGAAGCTCGGCGACTTCTACGACGGCAAGCGCCCCGTGGTGCTGACGTTCGCGTACCACTCGTGCCCCGTGCTCTGCAGCATGGTGCTCAACGCGACGGCGCAGGGCCTGCGCGGCATCGGCTGGACGGTCGGCAAGGAGTTCGACGTCGTCACGATCAGCATCGACCCCGACGAGTCCCTCGAGAAGACCGCCAACAAGCGCACCTCGATCCTCGCCGAGTACGGCGCGTCACGCGGTCACGACGGCAAGGGCTGGCACTTCCTGGTCGCGAAGCCCGGCGACAAGGCTTCGATCGCGAAGGTCGCTGCCGCGGCGGGCTTCGAATACCAGTACGACGCCGACCAGAAACAGTGGGGCCATCCGTCGGTCCTGATGATCACGAAGCCCGACGGCCACATGGCTCGTTATCTCTACGGGCTCGAGTTCCCCTCGAACGATCTGAAGCTCGGGCTCCTCGAGGCATCGCAGGGTCGGAGCATCTCGACCATCGAGCAGATCATCCTGTTTTGCTACCACTACGACCCGCAGGGCGGGAAATACGTGCTCGTTGCGCAGCGCGTGATGCAGGTCGGCGGCGGCGCCGTCGGCCTCTTGCTCTTCGGATTCCTCGCTCTCTTCTGGGGCCGCGAGCTCAAGAAGAGCTTGAAGAACAAAGCTACCAAGACTGTGCCGAGCGACGTGCCCGGCGACGTGACCGTGTGAGGAGGCTGACGTGATTTTGGCGCCTGAACCCCAACCCGTAATGCCAGCGAGCTGGCAGCTCCCGCCCGCGATGTCCGACGGCGCGCCCGCCGTCGACAGCACCTACAACTTCATCTTCTGGTTCTCGGTCGCCTTCACCGTCGTCGTCACGGTGCTGATGCTGTACTTCGTCGTGAAGTACAAGCGACGCAAGGGCGTGAAGTCCGAGCCCACCGGGCACTTCAATCGCCTCGAGATCTTCTGGACGGTCACGCCGACCATCTTCATCGGCGTGCTCTTCCACGTCGGCTTCAGCTCCTACATCCGCAACGCGACGGCCGCCGAAGGCGCCACCGAGATCCGCGTCCGCGCCAAGAAGTGGAGCTGGGAGTTCGAGTACCCGAGCGGCGATCGCGCGCCCGGTGAGCTCACCCTCGAGGTCGGTCGTCCGTACAAGATGATCATCTCGTCGGACGACGTCCTCCACTCGTTCTTCATCCCCGAGTTCCGCCTCAAGCGCGACGCCGTCCCCGGTCAGTACTCGTTCATCGCGTTCACGCCGACCGTCGCCGGCAACGCGCAGGTCTTCTGCGCCGAGTACTGCGGCACCAGCCACTCCGGCATGCTCGCGACGGTGAAGATCCTTCCGCACAAGGAGTACGAGGAGTTCGTGAAGACCCTCGGCAAGTGCACCGGCACTCCCGACGAGTGCAAGCCCGAGAAGTGGGGCGAGACGCTCTTCACGAAGAATGCATGCACCACGTGCCACGGCCCCGGCGGCACCGGCCTCATCGCCGGCTCCAAGTCGCCCGGTCCGAAGCTCGCCGGCATCTACAACACGATGCAGCCGATGAGCGCGGGCCCCGGAATCATGGCTGACGAGAACTACATCCGCGAGTCGATCCTGCGGCCCAACGCGCACATCGTGCAGGGCTACACCACCGTGCAGATGCCGACCTTCGTCATGAAGGACGACCAGCTCGACGCGATCATCGCCTACCTGAAGTCGCTGAAGTAAGGACCGACAAGATCATGGCTGCCATCACCAGTACCCCTGCGGGCCATCACGAAGAGGTCGACGCCAACGTCAGCTATCTGAAGACCACGAAGGGTCTCATGAGCTGGCTCGTCACGCTCGATCACAAGCGGATCGGCGTGATGTACCTGATGAGCGTCACCCTGGCGTTCGCGCTGGGCGGCACCTTCGCGCTTCTCGTCCGCGCCGAGCTCTTCACCAAGGGCAAGACGCTGATGGATGCGGACACCTACAACAGGATGTTCTCGCTCCACGGCGTGGTCATGGTGTTCCTCTTCATCATCCCGTCGATCCCGGCGGCGATGGGGAACATCATCCTGCCGATCCAGCTAGGCGCGAAAGACGTTGCCTTCCCACGCCTGAACCTGCTGAGCCTCTACATCTACGCATTCGGCGCGTGCTTCGGCATCTACTCGATGATCAACGGCGGCGTCGACACGGGCTGGACGTTCTACACGCCCTACTCGTCGAGCGATCCCGCGCACGGCGGCGTCGGCTCTCCCTCCGCGGTCATCCCGATGACGCTCGCCGCGTTCATCATGGGCTTCTCGTCGATCCTCACCGGCGTGAACTTCATCGCCACCATCCACAAGATGCGCGCGCCCGGCCTCACGTGGCGCCGCCTCACGCTCTTCACGTGGTCGCTCTACGCGACGTCGATCATCCAGGTCCTCGCGACGCCCGTGCTCGCGATCACGCTGCTCCTCCTCACGATGGAGCGGTTCCTCGGTCTCGGCATCTTCGACCCGCGCCTCGGCGGCGATCCGGTGCTCTTCCAGCACTTCTTCTGGTTCTACTCGCACCCGGCCGTCTACATCATGATCGTCCCGGGCATGGGCGTCGTGAGCGAGCTCATCGCCACGTTCTCGCGTCGCGAGCCGGTCGGTTACATGGCCATCGCGATGAGCTCCCTAGGCCTCGCGCTCCTCGGCTTCCTCGTATGGGGTCACCACCTCTTCGTGGCCGGCATGAGCGAGTACGCGACGATGGTGTTCAGCGCGCTCACCTTCCTCGTCGCCATCCCGAGCGGCGTGAAGGTCTTCAACTGGGTCGCGACGCTCTACAAGGGCTCGATCTCGCTCCAGTCGCCGATGCTCTGGGGACTCTCGTTCCTCTTCCTGTTCACCATCGGCGGCCTCACCGGCCTCTTCCTCGGCATGCTCGCGGTCGACGTGCACCT
>JAXDMI010000452.1:0-4748 GCA_034666145.1 Myxococcales bacterium
ACGATGCCCATCGCCTTCAGCTCGTCTGCCGAGAGGTAACGGATCAAATCGGTGAGAATGCCGCCGGGATGGACGGCGAAGGCGCGAATGCCGTGCTTCTCGCCGCGCGCGTCGAGACCGACCGCGAAGAGAACGTTCGCGGTCTTCGCTTGTCCGTACGCCGACCATTTGTCGTACGGGCGGCGCTCGAACATCGTGTCCTCGAGGTCGACGCCGCTCCGCTGGTGCCCGCGGGAGGACAGCGAGATCACGCGCGCGCCTTTCACGAGCGAAGGCCGGAGCCGCGCCGTGAGCTGGAAGTGTCCGAGGTGATTGATCGCGAACTGCGATTCGTACCCGCGCGCATCGCGCTCGAGCGGCGCCGCCATGATCCCGGCGTTGTTGATGAGGAGATGGAGCGGCCGCTTCGAGTCGGTGAACTTCTTCGCGAACGCGTCGATCGAGGGCGGGTCGGCCAGATCCATCGGCACGAGCTCGACGCGCGCGATGCCTTCGACGGCCCGCTTGGCCTTCTCGGGCGTGCGCACAGGAATCACGACCGTCGCGCCGGCATCGCTGAGCACGCGCGTCGTCTCGAGACCGATGCCGGCGTATCCGCCGGTCACGATCGCGACCACGTCTTTCAGTGAGCGCGACCCGAGCACTTCACGCGCGGTCGATGCGAAGCCGAAGCCGGAGGGCAGGGGCGCTTGCGGAGTCTTCATGGCGCCCACGATAAGCATCGTGGGAGCCATGAACAGAAGGTCATTTCATCCTGGGTGTGGCACCACCCGGCTGAGATACGTCAGCAGGGTCCGGCCTCGCGCACAGGCGACTGACCTCGGCCTCGGCACGGGCTACTTCGCGAGCTTGCTCTTGAGGCGCGCGATGGTGTCGGCGTCGGCGCGGTAGCTGACCACGATGCCGTTGTCTTCGTAGCGCTGGTCGCCCACGCGACCGAAGTCGTGCATCTCCGAGAGCACCGCCTGGCGGTCGTACGGGATAGTCAGCTCGTCCTCGACGTATGTCGCCTCGAAGATGCCGACGATCCGCTCGCGGATCCACGCCACGTCCTTGGGGTCGTGCGCCGACACGAACCACGCGTCGGGCATACGCGCGCGCAGGCGCGCCAGCTCCTCCGCTTCGATGCGGTCCACCTTGTTCATCACCAGCGTCGACGGAACGTCGCCCGCGCCGATCTCCTCGAGGACGTCCCGCGTGACCTCGAGCTGCGCCTCCCACGACGGATCGGAGGCATCGACGATGTGCAGGAGGTGCGATGCCTCGAGCGCCTCGTCGAGCGTCGACTTGAAGCTCGCGACGAGATCGTGCGGCAGCTTCTTGATGAAGCCGACGGTGTCGCTCACCAGGATCCGCGGCTTCGCCTCGGGGTGCAGCGCACGCACCGTGGTGTCGAGCGTCGCGAAGAGCTTGTTCTCGATGTACACGTCGCTGGCGGTGAGCGCGCGCATCAGCGACGACTTCCCCGCGTTCGTGTAGCCCACCAGCGCGATGCGTCGGGCCTGACGCCGATGCGAGCGGCGCACGTCCTGATCGCGCTGGACGGCCTCGAGCTCCTTCTTCAGCTCGGCGACGCGATCGCGGACCTTGCGGCGATCGAGCTCGAGCGCGGCTTCACCGGCGCCTCGTCCCTGCTGCCGTTCCTTGCCGCCGGGTGATTCGCGCATGCGCGGCGCGGTGTAGTTGAGGCGCGCGATCTCGACCTGCAGCCGAGCCTCGCGGCTCTTCGCGTGCCGATGGAAGATCTCGATGATGACGCCGGTCCGGTCGAGGACCTGGCATCCCGTCGCGCGCTCCAGGTTGCGCGCTTGACTGGGCGACAGATCGTGATCGACCGCGACGAGGTCGACCTTCGGCACCGGCTGCCCGTCGCGATCGAGCTCCGGCTCCGGCGCAGCGTCGTCGTCACCGGCGTCGTCGGCGGCGGCGTCGTCGTCGTCGTCGCTTGCGTTCGCGTCCTCGGCGGCCTGGCGCTTCATGCGCGCCTTGTCCTTCTTCTTCGGCGCCGTCGTGCCGATGTGCCCGTCGCCGCCGGTGATCTCGCCCAGCTCCTTGAGCTTGCCCTCGCCGAGCACCGCGCCCGCCTCGAGATGCGTGCGCGCCTGGGTGACCTTCGCGATGGTGCGATAGCCGAGCGTCGAGACGAGCCGTTCGAGCTCCTCCACGCTGGAGCGGAACTCGAGGTCGTCGGCGTCGGGCAGATGCACCGCCACGAGCACAGCCTTTGCGAGGGTGCCGCGGCGCTCTCCGGAGGCCGACGGTTGGGCGTTACGATCGGTGGTCTGTGACATGCAGGACCCGCGGAAGTAGCACGGGTCCCAGCACCCGAGTAGCCCAGCGCCCCATCACCCGCGCCTTCCGGCATGGCCCCCTCGACCAGCGATCTGTGCCATGCTCCTGACGTGAGCAATGAGAGTGATCGCGAGCGCGATCCCAAGAGTCCCTTCGCCCCATTGGCGCACCTCGCCTTCGTGCTTGCGGCCGCGGTCGGCGTGTACGCGTTCGTCTCTGTCGCGAAGGAAGGGGAGTCGCGGCGGCGCTGCAGCGCGACCTGCCTCCTCCGTCCGAACTACGCCGGGTTCGAGAAGAAGGCGCCGAACTTCAAGCTGAAGGACGTGAAGGGGCACGAGGTCACGCTCGACAGCTACCGGGGCAAGGTCGTGGTCCTGAATTTCTGGACGCGCACGTGCGGGCCCTGCATGGAGGAGATGCCGGAGATCGCCGACCTCGCGCGCATCCTCGCGTCGCGAGACGACGTCGCCCTCGTCACCGTCTCGACCGACGACACCGCGCAGGAAGCGCAAGACGTGCTGAAGGCCGTGCTCAAGGGCGAGCCGCCGTTCCCCGTCCTCATCGATCCCGACGCGAAGAACGTCTCCGGCAAGTTCGGAACGACGCTCTATCCGGAGACGTGGATCATCGACAAGAGCGGCGTCATCCGCGCGCGCTTCGACGGCGCCCGCGAATGGTCGAACGCCGCCGTCGTGCAGTACGTCGATCAGGTTCGGTCCGGCGGCTACTGCGAGGTCCAGGCGCGCGACGGCAAGTTCGTCGGCAAGGACTCCGCGGTCTGCGAATCAATCAACGGCGGCTGAGTCGCCGGGGTCGGACGGCGCCGCCGGCGGCGGAGCGCTCCGGCGCTTGTGCCGACTGACCGTCGCCGGACGCGCCGTGCCGCGCTCGTGCGCATGGGCTTCGCGATCGCGCTCCAGCGCATCGCGCGTCGCGAAGGGCAGCGGCGCGGACGCCACTTCGCGGAGGTACGTCGGCAGATCGACGATCTCGTAGCCGAAGCGCGCCGGCCTCTTCGGATCCCAGCGATGCTCGCGCAGCCACCCCAGCAGCTCGCGCAGCACGGCGATGGAGGTCCACCGGATGTCGTGGAGAAGGACGATACCGCCCTCCTTGTATTCGATCT
Source organism: Myxococcales bacterium (assembly GCA_034666145.1). GTDB lineage: Bacteria > Myxococcota_A > Polyangia > Polyangiales > Polyangiaceae > Labilithrix. The sequence goes on from JAXDMI010000452.1 coordinate 3,419, forward strand.
GGCCGACCAGCTCGCGGAACACCTCGTGCGAGTCTTCGCGCTGCATGTCCTGCTTCTCGACGCTCCACAAGAGGAGGTCGAGACCGCGCTCGCGCACCGCTTGCTGCCCGAAGTCGTCGAGCTTGCCGAATGGGGGACGGAACAGGATGGGCCGCTTGCCGGTCACGCGCTCGATCGACGCCGCGCCCTGGTCGATCTGCTCGAGCACCTCGGTGTGCGTGACGGCGCCGAGGTTCGCGTGATCGTGCGTGTGGTTGCCGATGAGATGACCGGCAGCCGCGACCTGCACGAGCACGTCACGTGATTGCCGCGCGCGCTCGTCGTCACCGTCGAGGTAGCGACCAATCACGAAGAACGATGCGTGCACCTTCGCCTTCGCGAGGATCTTGAGGACGGTGGGCGTGGTCTCGGGAAAGGGCCCATCGTCGAACGTGAGCGTGACGAGGCGCCGCCCGCTCCCCGCGCGATACGCGGGCCCCTCCGCGACCATCCAGGCCTTCGGAATGCTGGCCTCGGCATTGAGCTCGGGCCAAGGCCGCAGCGACGGAATGCTCCCCAAGTCGCGCCCAGCAATCTCCCCCGCGTCCGCCTTCGCCCTCGCCTTCGCGTCCGCGTCCGCGTCCGCGTTCGCGTCCGCCTTCGCGCTCGCCCTCGCGTCCGCGCCCGCCTTCGCTCTCCCAACCCAAGCGCGTGCATCCTCGACCGTCGGCTTCCCGAGGCCGAGCCAGGACCCGATCGCGAGGGTTCCCGCGAAGAGTGCAGCACGGAGCATGCTGGGCATGGCCCGCGGATCGTACGAAACGCGCAGCCCCCGGGGCCAACAACGCCGCTTATCGAAGGCCTTTGGTCAAGGAAAGAGGCCGGGGACTCGCGCGGCCGGAGCCCAGCCGTGGCGTCGCGTGGCGTCGCCGGCCCAGGACGCGGCGAAGGCATCGCGCATCACCAGCTCCGCGAGCTTGCCGCGCGGTGAGAACCCCCACTCGGCCTCCTGCGAGACGTCGTCGGGATCGGCATAGACGCGCCACACGAAGAATCCCATGAAGCGCGGCTCGTCGAGCAGCGGCGCGACGAGCGCGCGGTACGCGTCGGCTTGCGCGGTCTCGTCGACGCGAACGCCCTTCATCGCGTCGGGCCACTCCCACGGCCGCACGGCGGGATCGCGCCGCGTCGTGTAGCCGATCTCCGTGAACAGGATGGGGCGCTGCCAGGTGTCGGCGAGCGCGCGTACTCGGGCTTGCACGTTCTTGCCGCCCTGGAGCAGCGTCTCGAACGGCGCGCCCTCCTTGTCGGCGAGCGGATAGAACGCGTTCACGCCGATGACGTCGAGCTC
>JAXDMI010000453.1:0-5960 GCA_034666145.1 Myxococcales bacterium
CCTGGTCACGAAGGAGCTCGTCGATCGCCTGCGCGCTCCGGCGGAATACGCGCTGCTCCGCCGCCCCGAGCTCGACGAGATCCACGCGAGCGGCGTGTTCTCGCTGGCGTCTTCGCGAAGGCTCCCGACGCTGTTCGAACCGCCGACCATCCATCCGCATCCGTTCCCGTCCGAGTTCTTCGCGATGTTGTGCGAGCGGAAGTGCGGACCCGCCGCGCCGAAGCTCGAGACGAGGACCTACGGCGCGCAGCAACGCGATTGCTTCGTGGTCTTCGTGGCGCGCCACGCGAGCGATGCATCGGAGGGCGACCTCGCGCTCCTCCTCGATGGCCTCGTGCAGAACGAGCGAATCGCCACCATCGTCGAGGACAGCGTCGACGTCGGCGCCCATGTCGCGCAGAGCGGCGGAGGCATCTCGATCCTCGTGTTCGACGGCGGCGCCGAGGCACTGACCTGCGCGCGTGCGCTCCGCGACCGCTTCGCGAAGGAGCGCGTAGAGGTCACCATCGGCATCGACCGCGGCCCGGTGCTCCTGTTCCTCAAAGGCACATCCTGCAGCGGGAGCATCGCGGGCGACCCGATCAACCTGTCGTCGAAGATCTCCGAGGACCTCGGCGAGCCGGGACGGATCTCGATCACCGAGCGCGCGGCGCAGGGCATCGACGCCATCGCCGGCGCGGAGCCGTTCGCCGAGGTGATCTCGGGCGTTCAGGTACGCGGCGTCATCGTCTAGCTTCCGCTGCCGAGTCACCAAATCTCGGGGCGCCGACCCGTGTCGGAGCGCGTGCCCTACCGTCAGCCCGCGCGGCGCTCGACGCGCTATCTGCGACTCTGCCTCGACGTCCTGACGGCCAGGACGCCTTGCTCGGTGCCGTGGGACACGATGGACGAGGTCGGCGACGGCTGCACCCGCGTCTGCCCCGAGTGCACGCAGGAGATCCGTGACGTCGCGCTGATGGAGCCTGTCGCGGCCGAGGCCTTCCTCGGCGATCACGTCGTCGAGACCCGGAACCTCCGCCTCCGCCTCCGGCTCCTGCGACGGCCCGACGGACGCGTGATGGCGACCGAGTGTCCGCGCGGCATGTCGGAGCGCCGGCAGCGACGCATGGCGTCGGGCGTGATCGTGGTCGCGGCGCTGTCCGCCGCCGCCATGCTCCTCCGTCTATTCTAGGTCGAAGGCCGGCTCTTCGTCCCGGAGCCGGATCGGGCCGACGTGCTCGGGGACCATGCCGTTCGCGTCGACCTTCGCGTAGAACGCGCGGATCGCGTCCATGTCGGCCTTCACGTCACCGGTGAGATGGATGGCCTTGCCGAGGCCCGCTCGCTTGCGCCGATAGTCGAGATAGCCCGGGACCACCGGCACGTTCGCGCCGCGTGCGATGTGATAAAACCCCGATTTCCACGCATCGGCGCGACGTCGCGTGCCCTCCGGCGGGATGACGAGGACGAGCTCGTCCTCGCGCTTGAATGCGTCGATCATGTCCTGCACGACGTTGTGCGCGCCGGTTCGATCGATGGCGACGGCGCCGAGCGGACGGAGGAGCACGCCCATCGGGCCCTTCACCCAATCGCTCTTGATCATCCAGGACATCGAGAGGCCGATGCTCTGGGTGAGCGCGATCAAGAGGAGGCCGTCCCAGTTGCTCGTATGTGGCCAGGCGAGGCACACGTACTTCTTCTCCGGCGGCTTTTCCCCCTCGAACTGCCAGCCGGCCATCCGCAATGGCAGCGAAACCAGCCCGCTCATCTTCATGGGACGACCATATCTCACGCGCGCGCGGCGCGTTACGCTCGCCGAGGTCCGATGCCCCCCGAATCCGTCCAAGGCGCGCTCAACACCCTCACCGATTTGTTCGCCACGCGTCCCGCGCTCGTCGACGCGGTGCGTTCGCGATGGCGCGCCGGCAGTCGCGCCGACGTGTACGAAGGCCTCGACAGCGTCGTGCCCGATGACGTTGCGAGCGCGTCGGACGCATTCGCCGCGGCGATGCCCGCGCTCACGCATGTCGAAGCCGACCTCGCATGGCTCGGTGAGCTCTTCGCGACGCCCAGCGGTGAGACGCTCCTCGCGTGGTGCGGCGCGAGCACGTGGCGTCGCGACGTGCGGATGGCGCCGCTCCTCGCCATTGCTGCCGCGCAGCCGGCGTGGCGCGATCGCGTTCCGCCGATCGCTCATGATCGCGTCGTCGAAGGCCCGCTCGTCGATGCTCTCGCGTGCGCGCCGTTGCTCGGTGACGGCACGCAGCTCGCGTTGCCCGCGAATGCCGAGGCGCGTGCCCGTCTCGAGATCCTGATCTGGGAAGCGGGAGCGAGCGCGCTCGAGCTGCCCGCCCTCGGACGCTGGCTCTGGGGATCGCGCGAGACGTTCGACGCGATGATCCGCGGCCCGGCTCACGGCGCGCTCCGCGGTCGCGTGCTCGCGGCGCGCTGTCTCGAGGTGAGCGTCTCCGGCATGCCGCCGATGACCGACCCCGAGCTGGTGGGGCGCACGCTCCAGATTCTGCAGCCGCTCTTGCTCCATCCCGAGCCGCTCGTCTGGGTCCACGCTGCGCGCGCGCTCGGTCGTCTCACCGGGCCCGTCGATCAGATGGAAGGGACGCTGCTCGACTGGGTGGTCGGCGCGTCGCCGGTGCTGCGCCAGCGCGCGCTCACCGCCATCGCGTCGCTGCCGGCCGAGCGACTCACGTTCCTCGCTGCGAGCCAGCTCATCACGATCATCGGCTCACGCGAGGAGGATGCCTGGGTCCTCGCCGCGGTCGCCGCTGCCACTCCGTATCTGTTCTTCACGCGTCGCGATCTCTGGGATCGCCTCGCCACGCGCATCCTCGCCGGCGACGGCGGAGCGATCGCGGCGCGCGGTCTCGCTCGTGGTCTCGCGACGCTCTGGCGTCGCGGCGACAACCACGGCGAGATCGAAGCGCCGCTCCGCGCGCTCCGCGAGATGGCCCGTCGCGCCCGCACCGACTCGCTCGACGAGTCTCGCCGCTGGATCGAGGTCATCGCCGTCACCGACGTCCTCGACGACGCCGAGCGCGATCCGCTCGACCTCGAGCTCGGGCTCGAGAACCTCGTACGGATCGCCGCGCAGTACGACGACGAGGAGGCCGACGCGCGCGCTGCTCGCTTCGCCGCGACGCTGCTGCCGACGTTCAACGAGGCTCGTCGCATCGCGCTCGGTGGTGAGCGCGTTCGACAGCGCGCCGCCGCGATGAACGCGCTCGAAGGATGCGGTCGAGCCTTCGCGCTTCGTCTGTGGGGACCGCTCCTCGCGACGCGACCCGCCGGCGTCCACATCGAGGAGCCCGATCTCGAGGAGACGTGGAAGCTGCTCGCGCGTGCCCCCGAGGAGATCCTCGATCTCGTGAAGGAACGAAGGCAAGACGCGGCGCGCGACGTCGACACCGACCTCCCGCTCGAGGTGCTCGCGATCCGCCTCGGTGGCTACGCGCTCGACGCGTGCGGTGCCGACTCCGATCTCGGGCACGGGCGCGGCCCGACCGCGCACGACACGTGTCTCTGGCTGCGCAAGCTGCAAGGCCTCGTCGACGGGTCGCGCGAGCTGCCGTCGTCGCTCAAGGGCGCGCTCTCCACGTTGTTCTGGCGGCTCGTGGACACCACGCGCGGCACCGCGCTCGGCGAGGTCGACGACATCCGCTGGCTCGGGCCGTTCGCGGCGTGGTGGGCGCTCGTCATCGATCGGCCGGCGGTGCTCCTCCAGCTCGCGACCGCGCTGCCGATGATGGCGGAGGGCGCGCTGAAGAAGTGCTGCGACCAGGCCGAAGGCCTGCGCATGGCGGTGTCGTCCGGGGCGCCCGACGGTCAATGGGGATCGTCGGCGGCGCTCGCGCTCGCGTCGCTGCACGCGGCCGACACCGAGCTGGCCACCGCGTTGTGCGGTCTCGCCGCCACGCTCGAGGGCTTTGCCACGGCGAAGGGGCCGTCGCCCAATCTCGATGCACTCTGCATGGAACTGGTGCTGGCCGGCGATCGCCTGCACGGCGCGCTCTCCGATCCCGTCAAGGGCTTGCACCCCGCGAGCGCGCAGAGCGCCGAGGACTCACTGAAGCGCAGCGCCACCGAGAATGCGCCGCGCGTCGCTGCGCTCGTCGCTCGCGCCATCCGCGCGCGTGAGCCGTCGATGCTCGACGTGTGGTTCGCGTCGCTCGGTCCGGTCGGGTCGGCGTTGCTCGAGAACGCCATCCGCGGCGCCATCCGCCGCACGCCGCCTCCGCCGCCGAAGCCGAAGAAGGCAGAAGCGAAGATCATCGAGGGCTACGAGCTCGTGAAGCCGCTCGGCGAAGGCGGCATCGGCACGGTGTGGCTCGTGCGGAAGCCGGGCGCCGATCGCTTCTTCGTCCTCAAGATCCCGAAGGCGGAGGCGCTGCAAAACGCCACCGACACCGAGCGTGAAGGCATCCTCGCGTCGTTCGTCGAAGAAGCGAAGGCGCTCGCCGGCCTCTACCACCCCAACGTCGCGAACATCATCGATCGCGGCGTCTCCGGCGCGGTGCCGTATCTCGTGCTCGAGTACCTCATCGGCGCCGACCTGAAGCAGTACTCGTCGGCGCGGCCGATGACGCTCTTCGAGCTGCGCCAGGTGGTGCTCGACTCGTGTGCCGGTCTCGCATCGCTCCATAGCGCCGGGCTCGTGCATCGTGACATCAAGCCCGCGAACCTCTGGCTGCGCCTGCCGCTCGCCGGCGGCGTCGGCTTCGACGCCACGAAGCACCGCGATCCCGCGATTGCGCCGCCGCTCTCCACGGTCGTCATCGATTTCGGCATGGTGCGCGCGATCCGCGTTCCGGCCGATGCCGCGGGGCGGTTCGTCGCCGGCACCGCGGGGTACATCGCGCCGGAGCAAGTGCTCGATCCCGTCGAGCTCGACCCGCGCTCCGACGTCTATGCGCTGGCGGGGACCATCTACAACGTGACGACCGGGCGCGCGTTCTTCGACGACGTCGAGAATCCGCGCGACCGCATCATCGCGCACATGCGACGTGACGCGTTCGAGGACGCCGAGCGTCTCCGCGGCTACCCCGCGGCGATCGCGAAGCTGCTACGCGCAGCGACGGCACGAGAGCCGGCCGATCGGCCGACGCCCCTCGAGCTCGGCAAAGAGTTCGCGAGCTCGCTGTAACTCCCGACCCAGGCACGACCCTGGGTTGGGCGGTGCGTCAAACGTCAGAGGGTGATGACGGCGCCGGGGGCGGCTTGGGACTTGTCGCGGATGCCGTCGACGAAGTCTTCGGCGCCGTCGCGCAGCTCTTCGTCGACGTACGACTGCGGTGCGGGGAGCGTCGGCACGAGCAGGATGTCGACGCTGATGAGCGCATGCTTCGCGTCGACGGGGCGGACCGTGATGACGGTGTGACCGCGCTTCATGTCGCCCTTGATGCCGCGCGCCTCGATGACGTGCGTGCCGCCATTGGTGCGGTCGGGGCTGAAGCGCATGACCTCGTAGAGCTCGATGGTCATCGGGCCGAGCTGCACCGGGTAGCGCATGTAGACGTCGGTCTGGTCGCCCTCTTTGCCGATCACGCGCGCCGTCTTGAACTTGCGATGAAGGTCACGGTACTTGCCGAAGTCCGTGGCGGTCTTCGCGACCTGATCGGCGGTGGCCTCGACGAGCGTCTCGGCATGACCGTAACGATCCCTGTTCACGCCCATCGTCTGGTTCCAGTGCAGCGTCTTCTTCGCTTCGAGAAGACGCGCGACCTGCGGATCCTTCGCGGCAGCGGACGGGGCCGGAGCGGCGGGCGCGGCCGGAGCGGCGGGCGCGGCCGGAGCGGCGGGCGTCGCGGGCGCCTCGTCGGCATGGGCGAGCGTGGGGACGACTGCGAGCGCCAGGGCGGCGAGAAGAAGGAGCGGGCGTGTTCGCATGGGGCGTTTCCGTGGAAGAGGAGCAGAAGTCGTGCCGGTCACGAAGTTCGGCGTTGCTCGCCCGGTTCTACGCCGGCGGT
>JAXDMI010000454.1:0-15584 GCA_034666145.1 Myxococcales bacterium
TGCCAGATCGCTCCCGGCCAGCGCTGCTCCACGAAGGTACGCAGCCGATCGCTCGCTTCGACCAGCGCCTCCGCTCTCACGATACCGACCAGCCCCGCCGCCGCGAGCAACCTCCGCGCGCGCTCGACACGCTCCTCCGCCGTCAGCCCCTCCACATCCGTTGCGAAGAACGCATGCACCGCGACGCCCAGCACGTTGGCCTGCGCGACCTTCGCATCGATCGCCATCGCGCCCGGTAGCTTCACGATCTCCCCGATCGTCGGCAGCACCAGATCCGGCCAATCCACCGCCGCATTCGACGGGTTGATCCGATACCGCGGCGCCACCACGCTCGACGTCACCGCAGCTCGCGCGAACCAACGACGCTCCTCGACAACGTTCGCTGCCGCCGCCGCCACCGGCGCCGCCGCGTTCAGCCGCCACACGCGCGCCGCCACGTCGTGGCTCGCGGTCCCCTTCCCCGTCCGCACGCGCACGACCGCAACCTTCGTGCCATCCGCCGCGCTCACCGGCAGCGCCAGCAGCGCGACGCCCTCCTCGTCCGCCAGCGCATCGAGCCACTGGCACGACGCCTTCGTCGTGACGACCGCTTCCGTTTTCTTCGTCGCCTTCGTCGTCGACGTCGCCACGCGCACCGCCAGCACCAGATGGTCTCTCGCGCGCGTGAACCCGACATAAAGCAACCGCGCTCGCTCCTTCTCTTCGCGCTGCGCGACGCGCACGCCCTCCGGTGACTGCTCCGCCGCCTCCAGCAGCGGCGCCTTCTTCAAGCCGCCGAGCGGCTTCGGCCAGTACCGGATCCACCGGCCCGCCAGCGGATGCTCCGGATCGAACGACGACGCGCCCTCGCGATCGCCGTCGCTCTCCGGGCACACCTCCCACGCCGTGCGGCGCTCGGCCTTGTCCAGGCTCGACAGCACCACCACCGGCCACTCCAGGCCCTTCGCGCGGTGGTACGTCGACACGATCACCGCGCCGTCGTCGGTCGGGACGTGCTGGTCGTCGGACGCGATCACCTCGTCGCGGCGCAGCTTCTCGGCGGCCATGTCGTCGAAGTAACGGAGCAGCCCGGCGACCGTGCCCGCTTCGCGCTCCTGGTGACAGCGGTCCTCGTAGCCCGACGCGATGCCTCGCAGCGCATCCAGGTTCGCCACGCGCTGCGGTGCATCGGGCCACCGCGCGCACAGATGCACCACGTCCAGCGACGCCAGCACTTGATCCAGCGCCTCCGACGGCGACAGCACGCCCAGGCGCGCTCGCACCGGGCCGAGCGACGTTCGCCACGCTGACTCCCGCGGCCGCGACGTCTCCACGCGCGGCAGCAATCCATCCAGCCACGCGTCCGGCGCCTCGCCGCCGAAGCCCAGCAGCGCATCGATCTTCGCCGCCGCCAGCGTGTCGCCCTCGTCGAGGAGCCAGCGAAGCGCCGCGTCCACCAGCACGCCCTCCGGGGTCTTCAAGAGGCCCGGGCGCGCGATCGCCGAGCGGATGCCCCGCGCATGCAGCGCATCGGCCAGCAGGCTCGCCTCCGCGTTCGTCGCGACCAGCACCGCGATGTCGCCCGGACGAACCGCGCGCACCTCGTTCGTCGTGCGATCGACCACCGGCGTCGACGACGCGTCCGACAGCATCCGCAAAACGCCCGACGCCAGCGACGACGCATGGTCGTCGACGTTCTTCGCCTCGATCGCCCACACGCCGAACGGCGGAAGCACGGCCAGCTCCGGCGGCGTCGTTCGCTTTGCGCTCACCACCACCTCGTCCCTCGAGAACTCATGCCGCGAGAGCGCCGCCGCGAACAGCTCCGAGCACGCCTCCACCAGCTCCGGGCGCGAGCGGTAGTTCACGCTCAGCACGTCACGCTGGCCGCTCGACTCCGTCACCCAGCTCGCGACCGAGTCCATGAGCATCGGATCCGCGCCCGCATACTCGAAGATGCACTGCTTGCGATCGCCCACCCACACCGAGCGCTTCGCCAGGAGGTGCAGCTTCATGAACAGCGCGAGCTGGATCGGGCTCGTGTCCTGGAACTCGTCGACCACCGCCAGCTTGAGGCGCTCGCGGAGCACGTCGGCCACGCGCTCATCGCCCACCAGCGTGAGCGCGCGATCCAGCATGTCGACGTAGTCGACCACCCGCCGACGCTCCTTCCACGTCTGGTACGCGGACAGGCCCACGCGCGCCGCGTCGTAGATCGCGAACGTCAGCTCTCGCAGCTCGGCATGCAGGCGCGGATGCGCCTCGTAGCGCGACGCCACCTCGCGCACCTTCACCATCAGCGCATCGGTATTCTTGCTGCCCCCCTGGCGCGCGAGCTTCGCCCAGTCGCACCAGTCGACCTCGCCGTCACGATGACGGCGCGTCACGGCCGCCATCAGCGCGATCGCTTCCTTCGTCGCGCCGACGCCGTCGTTCGCCTTCGCCAGCGCCTTCGACGCGATCGCGAGCTCGCGCATCAGCGCGTCGTCGAGGGCGTCGCCGTCAGCCTCCGGCTTCGGGAGAAGCTTCAGCAGGCTCTCGACCGAGCGCTCCGCCATCGCCGGCAGCGCCGTCGCCGGGATGCGATTGCTCCGCGCGAGGTCCATGATGTCCGAGACCGGGCCGAGCCACTCATGACGCTTCGTGATCGGCTGGAACCGCAGCTGGAAGCGATGCGCGAGGCGATCGAGCGTCGCGTACGCCTCTCGCGAGAGCGACGCCTCCAGCGACTGCCGCAGCAGCTTGCCCGCATCGCCCGAGGCCACGTCGACGTTCGGCGACAGGCCCGCGTCGATCGCGAACTCCTGGAGGAGCCGGAGACACGCCGCATGCACCGTGCCGAGGTACGCGAGCGGCAAGCGCAGCGCCTCGTCGAATGCGCCCGCGCTCACCAGCGTGCGACGGATGCGCGCGGTCAGCTCCGCATGCGCCTTTCGCGTGTACGTGACCGCCACCAGGCTCTCGAGGCCGATGTGCTCCGCGCCCGCCGGATCGATCGCGCCCGATACCACCTGCGTGAGGCGATAGGTCTTGCCGCTGCCCGCGCTCGCGCTGACGACCGTGATGCCGCGCGCGCTCATCGCACGGTCTCCCAGGCGGTTCCGCAGATCGCGGGGTAGTCGCAGTACTTGCACGCGTCGGCCTTCTCGCCGACCGCGTAGTGCGTGGCGTGATCGCCGTCGGGGATCGCCAGCGCTTCGAGGAGCGGCAGCGCGCGCTTCGTCGCCGCCACGTAGATCTTTCCAGAGCGGAGGCTCTCCTGCACCGCGCGCGCGGTCTTCTCGACGCGGCGCCATGTGTCGTCGAGCGTCGCGCCGTCGAGCGTGTTGTCTTCGCTGAGGCCCATGCGCTTGTCCGCGCTCAGCACCTTGGCGGCAGAGAGCGTGAAGTACGCGGCGGGAGGGAGCGAGTGGCGGGGCTGGTTCGCGTCCTTCGGCGCCTTCGCGTAGAGCGCATGCACGTACGCCGCGAGCTGCACCGCGCGTCCGCCCTCGAGGAGATCCTTGTACGAAGAAGCGCCCCACTTGAGATCGAGCACCGCTTGCTTGCCCTCGTCGTTCTCGAGGCGGACGTCGATGCGCCCGCTCAGCGTCCCGATGGTCGACGTCGTCTCGACCGCCTCCTCGACGGCGGCGATGCGCCACCCGGAATCGACGAGATAGAACCGGAGCTCGCGCACCGCCTTCACGAGCTGCGGGACGAGCTGCGAGCGCTCGAACGCGGCGCCCGCGAGGAGGAGCGTCGCGCCCTCCGTCGGGAGCAGCGCATCGAGGGCGCTCTCCGCGCGCACCGCGAACGCGCCGTCGTCGAGGTCGAAGGCGCGCTCGCGATGCAGCTCCTCGACCAGGCGATGGCCGAGGCTGCCGTTGAGGAGCGGACCGCTCGCGACCTTGGCGAGCGCGCCGGGACGGAGCTTCGCGTACCGGCTCAGCACGAAGCGCAGCGGACAGCTCGCGAGCGTGTCGAGCGCCGTGGCCGAGGTCTGGAGCACGTCATCGGCCGCGGCGATCCGCGCGGCGGGGATGTTCCATTCGCCTCGACCTTCGGGGAGGTGAAGCGGATCGACGGTCGTGAGCGCGACGAGGCCGCCTGCGGATGCGTCCGCGTCACGCGACGCGAGGATTGCTTGCGGATGACGCGTCAGGCACGCGGCTGCCTTCTCGTCCGCGAGGCCAAGGCGCGCCGCGACCTCGTCCCACGTGGGGTGCGGCGCGACGGGTTCGCCCTTCACGGTCGCCGGAACGACGAAGATCACGCGCTCGCGGGCGGCGAGGATCCCGCGGCGCCACGCCTCCGACTCGATGGAGAGCAGCTTGCCGGGATCCGGGAACACGACGCCCGCCGCTTCGAGCGCGGCGCGTTCGGCGCGATGCCACGGCGGAAGCGTCGGACGCCGCTCGGTCCCACCCACGAAACCCCAGAACACCACGGTGCTCGCGGGCGCAAGGAGCGCCGACGGATGATCGACGTGATCGATCCTGCCCGCGGTCTCGATCGAGAGATCGAGGTTGTCCGCGCCGCGTACGACGCTGTCGAGGAGGTGGCGCATCTCCTCGCGAGGGATGAAGTCGTGGTGATCGCGGGCAAGCGCGGCGACCATCGCATCCGCCTGCGAGAGCGCGGCGCCGTAGACGGCGACGCCGGCACCCTCGGGAAGCGCGTACCGCTTCTGCAGGAACGTGCGCACACGGGTCGCGACGGCAAGGAGCGCCTCGCGCGGTGCGCCTGGCCCCTCCGCGGCGCCGATGCACGAAGCCTCGACCCACTCCGCAACGCGCTGCATGCGCTCGGCGACGTAGGCATCGGCATCCGCGTCCATCGCGGCCTGCGGCTCGACGATGCCCTCGGCCGCACGAACGCGCAGGCGCGATTCGCGAAGACGTTGCGAGACCTTGGCCTTCTGCTGGATCCACTCGGTGCCGCCGACGCCCGGCTGCTTCGAGACGGCGCGCGCGAGCTGCGCGCCGAGCATGCCCTGGAACGGACCGACCGGCAGCGTGAGCAGCTCGAGGACGCGATACGGATCGCGTGGCTCGTACGCGAGCTCGAGGGCGAGCGGCAGGAGCTGCATCGCGGGGCGCCATTCGCTCGAGCCCGTCAGGCCTTGTTGCGGCAGACCATGACGCGTGAGCGCGGTGTCGAGCAGCTCGCCGCCGCCGCAGCGCACGACGACGGCGTCGTCGCGATGCGTGGCGAGGAGCGCAGCGGTGAGCTCGGCGAGATCGCCCGGCGTGTCGCCACGAAGAAGGAGGAGCGTGCCGTCGCCTTTGACGGCGGAGCCTTCACCGGCGCGTCGCGAGGGGAGGTCGCCACGCAGCATCTGCTGGAGGACGCCGAGGTCGGTGGCCGGCGCGACGACGCCGATGGTGGTCTTGTCGGCCAGCTCGGGGACGAGCTGCCCGAGGACCGCGCCGCGCTGCTCGAGGAGCTCGAAGACCGATTGCCAGCGCGTCGGCCACAGCGTGCGCTCCTCGACGAGCGTGAGCGCGTCGTAAACGTGATGCTTCGACGACTGCCGAAGCTCCTCCTCGATCCGCACGAGGCGATCGGCGCGTCCGGGCGGGAGCGGCTCGTCGTCGGCGTGCGCGTGCGCTTCGATCGCGGCGAGCGCATCGAGGCGATCGCCACCGCCGGGCACCGGCTTGCCGTTCCAGCCGGCGTCGACGAGCGCGTCGCGCCAGGCGAGAAGCATCTTCGCGGTGCCGAGCGAGTCGACGGCAAGCGACTTCGCGTAGAACGGTTTCGCGCTCTCGGGCGCGCTCTTGACGATCGCGTCGAGCCGCCGCGCGTAGGTCGGCACCCGCTCCGCGGCGGTGGCTTCGGTTTGCGGAAGCCCAAGGCGCAGGTGCAGATCGCGGAGCAGCTGCGCGGGCGACCACGCCGGCTCCCCGAGCCTCGCGGCCACGCGCGGTCGCACGCAAGGACCGCCGAGGCCCCATCCGACGAGGGGCTTCACGCGCGCCTCCGTTCGCGGGTGTTCGTCGCGGCGCTCTTCATGCGACTCACCATGACGCTGCGCGTGTGGCGAACGCATGGAGACGATGGCCGCGACTGCGCGGCTGTTCACCTACCGGCGCGGGCCGGTCTCCCACTGCGTTCACGTCCCCATCCCTTCGATGCATCGCGCGCGGTTCGACTCAGCGCAGACAGTGCGAAGGTCGAGGAAAGCACGACGCAACGCAAGTGTGGATACCCCCCAAGGAGTATCTAGGCGCGGAACAGCGCTGGGGCTCTGCGTTGCCCCGTTGCCTTACGGGTCAGTCTCGTGGGAGCGGGCGCCCGAGCGGGAGGGAGAGCGCGCGGGGCACGGTCAGGACCCGAATTGTCGGCAAGCCTGCGTCCGCACTCGGGGCGCGCGACTGTCAGGACCCGAATCGTGCCCGCTCCTCGGCTAGCGGCTCCCCGGCCTGCCTGGCCGAGGACAGCCGGCAGACTGTCCGGGACAGGTCGCCCCGCCGAGAAGTCGCGCGATTTCGTGAGCGCGCGTCAGGTACGCGCTGTGCTCAGCGCGTCACATGGCGAGCCTTCCCGCTCACGCTCGACTCTCCTCCATGTCGAGGCCCTCACGCCCCGCGACGTACGCAGACATCGAGGCGCTGCCCGCGAACGTCGTCGGCGAGATCCTCGGCGGCGTCCTCCACGTGCATCCGCGGCCGGCGTTGCCGCATGCGCACGCAGCGGGCCCGGAGGTTGGGTCATCCTCGATGAGCCCGAGCTCCACCTTGTCGAGGACGTCGTCGTTCCCGACCTCGCGGGGTGGCGTCGCGAACGAATGCCGGACCTCACGAAGGCATATGCGACCGTCGCGCCCGATTGGATCTGCGAGGTCCTCTCCGATTCGACCGAGGCCGTCGACCGCGCCAAGAAGCTGCCGATCTTCGCGCGCGACGCCGTCGCGCACGTCTGGCTCGTCGATCCTATCGTGCAGACCGTCGAGATCTTCCGGCTCGACGGCGACAGCTACCGGCTCATCGCCACGCATTGCGGCGACGCCACGGTACGCATCGAGCCGTTCGACGCGATCGAGATCGAGCTCACCGCGCTCTGGACGCGCTAGCGCTCCGTCGTCATGGAGACGGTGAGTCGGTCGCGTCTTCACGCGCGCGGCGGAGACCGTCCGTGAGCCCTTCGCTCGCCGCTACTTGATCGAGGTACGCGTGGTCGATGCGCTCTGCGCCCAAGCGAAGCACCCCGACGACGTCGCGCCATTGTCGCTCGGATACGCCGCCGCCGAGCGCATGCCATCGGAGCTTCTGGAGGATCACGTCTTCGGGACCGAGGATCGGAAGCTGCAGGCCCGGGAAGATCTCGAGGACGACCCTTCGTTCGAGCTGCCCGGTTCCCAGCGGACCGGACGGCGGTACGAAGACGTCGATCTTGATGAAGCCGCGGGTGTCGATGATGTTGAAGCTCGAACGGCGCCGCGCGGCGTCTGCAGCGACGTCTGCGTCGGCATAGAAATCCGCGCCGAGCAATGCCACGAACGCGCGAGCTTCCGACTCCGAGAGGACGGCGATGACGTCCACGTCGTTGGTGGAGCGCGGCTCACCATGCGCCGAGCTGGCGACCGAACCACCAATCGCCCACGTCACCGCGAGCCGCTCGAACGCCTGCAAGATGACGCGAAGCGCTCCCGCGAGCTCTTGCGGATCAGTCATGAGGCCAATCGAAGGCGGCGCGCATGAGCGCGGGATCCGTGATGCGCGCTGCAAGACGCAGACGCCAGCGTCGTTCGTCTTCGTCGGGATACTGCTGCCGGATCTGCGCGAGCGCCATGGCGTGGCACATGATGGTGAGCGATACAGATCGATTCACCCGCTCCGCGGGTGTCATCCGCCGCAGCCCGTCCTCGACGACCCGCCACGCCTCCTCGCTGGTGTCACGCGGTCGCATGGTGCAGCCGAGAAAGTAGCACACGCGGCTGCTCCGGCTCGGACGCGACAACGCAACCCGCGACGTGGGTCACGTCGACCGTGCCCCTCCGTATAACGGGCGCGCCCGTTGGCGTAGCATCGGCCGATGAAGGCCGCCTCGCTCGCCCCCGTCGCTCTCGTCGCGCTTGCCGCAGCGCTCCTCGGTTGCCCGCCCGATGACAAGAAGACGCCGGCACCCACCGCTGCCGGCGCATGCGAGAAGGTCGGTCAGTCCTGCGAGTTCTCACCGGGCAAGCTCGGCACGTGCGTGCAGAAGGACGACTGCAAGACCGGGAGCTGCTTCGTGTGCCAGTCGCAGCACTGAGCCGCATCGCGCTAGCGAGCAGCGCGCTCTACTTGTGCACGATGACGCGCGTGCCCGGATTTTCCTTCGTCGCCTTCACGCCGTGCCAGCCGTCGGGGAGCTGCGGACCCGCCCATCCGAAGATGTGACGCGCGTCGTGCGGCGTGAGGTTCACGCAGCCGTGGCTCTTCTCGCGACCGAAGCTCGAGTGCCAGAACGCGCCGTGCAGCGCGAGGCTCTTCTCGAAGTACATGACCCAGGGCACGTCCTCGATGCGATACGTGCCGTCGGACGCGCCGTCGTCGTCCATCGTGACGCTGACGTGCTTCTCGCGGATCCGGAAGCTGCCCTCAGCCGTGCGATGGTCCTTCTCGGGCTCGGCGTTGTGCCGGCCCGTCGAGACGATGGTGGCGTACACCGCCTTGTCGCCCTCGAACGCGACGAGCGCTTGCGACGATAGATCCACGTCGACCCAGCGCTCGTCCTTCACGATGTCGGACGGGACCTTGGGCAGCGACACGACGGCCACGTCGAAGTCGCGCACCCAGAAGCCCTTGTCGGTCTCGTAGTAGACGCGATCGGCGATGGCCTCGTGCTTGCCGGTGAGGCTCAAGATGGAGAAGCGCTCGATCTTGTCGCCGCGCTTCACGTCCTTGTTGGCGAGATCGAGCTCGCACGTGCGCGCCCTCGTGCCGACGACGAAGGCGAGCGGCAGCTTCCGCGTCTCGGTGGGAGACGTGAGGTCGATGCCCTCGAACTCGGTCTTCGGCTCGTGGACGATGAGGTGATCCTTCGGCGCCATGAAGCCGGACGCCGTGTGCCAGAAGAGGCCCGACCGCGCGTCGACCTTGCGATCGAGCGCGAGGTAGAAGCCCTTGAGCATGTGCACGGCAACGAGGTCCGACTCGCCTTTGAGATCGTCGAAGCGCACGCTGGGCTTCGCGGCGCCGGTGTCCTTCAGATAGGCGGGCACGGCCTCGCCGTTCTCCTGGAGCTTCTTCGCGATGTCGCTCGACTTGTGGCCCTTGCCGATGGCGAGCGTCTTCTCGTTGTCGCGTCGCTCGCTCTTCAGCGGGATGCGCCGATAGAGCGGCGTGCCCGGCGTGAGGTTCAGGCCGTATTCGTAGGGCAGATCGCGATCCATGTAAGGCACATGGGGTGCGAGCTTGAGCTCCTTGTGGTGCTCGTCGGTGGTCGCGAACTTCCCGCACACGAAGCCCGCCGACGGCGGCGCGAGCTCGAACCAGCCTTCCGCGCAGTTCGACTTCGCGATCATGCCGGGCTTCACGGGCACGTGCTCACCCTTGCGCAGGTACCCGAGCCGCACGACGCCACGGCGCTCTTCATCCGCCTTGCCGGGATCCTTCGGCGGCCACTCGCTCGCGCTGAAGATCGGAGCCTGCACGGCGAACGCGTAGAGCGTCGGCCCGTCTGCCGGCGCGCCGGCATCGGCGCCCGCCGCCGCTCCGCTCGTCGCGCGCGCGACGTCAGACGCGCTGGTCGTGCCTTCACCGGCGCCCGATCCCGAGCCCTCGTCCTCGTTCTCGTTGCCGCCGGCGCCCGCGTTGCCTTCCTTCGCGATCGCGCGCGCGTCACCGTCCGCGAGCGACGGATCGACATGCGCCCGCGCGCACGCCGCCATTCCGGCGACGAGCATGACGACGAGATGGAACCGGCGACGCACGGTCGCCCTTTCGCCCGATCCCGGCCGGGCCGCAAGCGTCTACCGCGGCGGCAGCTCCTGGCGCAGGATCGGCTCCAATTGCAGCCGAATTTTCTCGATCTCGGCGGCCACGGCCGCCCCGAATGCGACGGTTGCGCCGCCCCCTCCCGACGCCTCGCGGACCGCGCGGACGAGGGCCTCCACCGCGCCCGACCCGGCGGTCTGGAGCACGCGATGGATGGCGCCGCCGACCCGCGCCGCCGAGCCGTCGTGCACCCAGCCGCGCTGGGCGGCGATGTCGAGCGCGAGCGCGAACGCGATCGACTCTCCGAAGACGTCGTAGCTCTTCTTCACGTCGAGGACGATCGCCACCTTGCGCACGACGAAGCGCGCGGCGCCGACGACGATCGACTTGCCGAACGACGAAGCGCCCTCCTTCACGTACCCGGAGACGAGCGCCTTCGGCAGCGTTGCCGACCCGAGGCCGTGACGAGCGAGGACCTTCGATGCGATGCGCCGCAAGAGCCGCGCGAGCAGGTAGTCGTCGACGAAGGGCAACGGCACGAACGGCGTCGCGCTCGCGCCGAACGCCTCGACGATCACGTCGCGGACGATGTCGGCGCCGGCGCCCGTCGTCCTGCGCGGTTGGAAGTCGTCCACGGTTCGCGTCCTGCCGCGAGATTATCACCCTTGCGTGACGTGGCGTGCGGCGCCGGCTACGCTTCCCTTCGATGACGGGGGTCCATCTGCGACGTTGGATGCTGCTCGGCGTCGCCACGACGAGCGCAGCGATCGCGACCGTCGTCGCATGCGGTCAGCCATACACCGCCGCTCCGGACACTCCGGCCGACGCGGCGCCGGCGATCGAGGCGGGCACCGAGGCGGCCGCGGTCGACGCCGCGCCCGCCGACCCGTGCCAGCACGTCCGGCTTCCCACGCCACCGCCGCTCGACGATGCGCCGGGAGACGAGCTGCCGCCGTTCTATCTCGCGGTGCGCACCACCACGCTGGCCAACCAGAAAGACAAGATCGCCGGCTACGACCTCGACGGCGTATGCACGTGCGACACGCGTCCGAACACGGCGCATGACGGCGTGCCGAGCTGCATCGCGGCGAAGCCGGGCTGCGACCTCGACGGCGGCGTCGACAATGCCGGGTCGGTGCTGGCCGCGCAGCTCTCCCCGTTCTTCTCGCTCGACCAGGTGCCGCAAAGGCTCATCGACATCGGTCACCGCACGCTGCTCATCGAGATCGGCAGGTACAACGGAAAGCGAAACGACAAGGAGATCGCGTTCGGTATCGCGATATCGAACGGGATTCGCGCGCAGGGCTGCCCGACGTCGAAGCCGAGGGCAAAGGGGTTCTGGACGCCGGGGTGGTGCGGCGACGACGTGTGGTCGTTCCTCCCCGAGGCGGTGGTGCCGACGACGACGCAACCGCTCGTCCAGGGCCTCGGATTCGTGCACGACGGCGTCATCTCGCTCCAGCTCCAAGGCTCTCTGAGCTTGCCGTTCGACGACATCTCGGTGCTGCCGCTCGCCGGCGCCGTGCTGACGGGCACGCTCACGCCGCTCGCCGAGGACCTCACGCCGCGCGACCCGACGCGTGCGCCGAGCGAGCGGGAGAAGCGCCTCTGGTCGCTCGACAGCGCGCTCGTCGGCGGACGCATGAAGGCGACGGACCTGCTCTCCGCGCTCGGCACCATCGACACGAGCACGGGTGACGCGGGACCGTCGTTCCTCTGTCAGGATCCGTCGTTCGGTGTCGCGAAGCAGGGTGTGTGCGACGCGATCGACCTCGCCTCCACGCCGGGCCTCGACTTCGATCCTCAGGCGAAGTGCGACTCGCTCTCGGTCGGCTTCGGCTTCGTAGCGTTCCCGGCGCTGGCCGGCGCCGTCGCGGTATCGACGACCGACCCGAACCCTTGCTTGCCCGGTCCCGATGGGCAGCCGCCGGACTCGGGCGCGAATCCGCCGTACCGCTGCGCGCCCTGACGCCTCACACGTAGCTACGGACGTGACCGCGACGGCTCGCGAAGCCGACGATGAGGAGCACCGCGATGGCGCCGATGACGCTGCCGATGATGCCCGAGCTGTGGAGCGCGAGCACCGGCTCGTTGGTGAACAAGCTCGCGACGAGGCCACCCACGAACGAACCGACCATGCCGAGGATCGTGGTCGCGACGAGGCCCATCGACTGCCGGCCCGGCGTGATCGCACGAGCAAGCAGACCAGCAACGAGACCGAGAACGATGAACAACAGAATCGACATTTTCTTCTCCGTGGGGGTTAGGGGACGCGGCGTTCACCGCGCATCCACCCCATCGCAAGCCGCGGGCCGTTCTCGAGCACGACCCTGGGAGACGAGCGCAAGCACGTAATTTACGGCCTTTCACTCGCTATATCCCGCGCGGGATAGGCAACGGTGCCCCGGTTCGCGGTGGAGCGGCGCCACATCTCTCACGCGCCTCTGCCGTAGCGCTAGCGCGCTAGCTTCGTGCGACGGCTCGGTCGGTGGTCGAGGCCCGCCGTGCGCTTGACGAGCGCGAGCGTGCGACGCATCTCGTCGGCGGTCGCGAAGCGCGCCTTGGGATCCTTGGCCAGCGCCCGCTGCACGACGACGTCGAGCATCGGCGGAAAGTCTGGCACGAGCTCGGACAGCGGCCTCGCAGCCGACGTGATGATGTTGCTGGAGAGCTCGAGATCGGAGTCGCCCTCGAACGGTCGCTTCCCGGAGAGCGCCTCGTAGAGCATGATCCCGACCGCGAAGAGATCGCTCCGGCCGTCGATCTGGCTGCCCAGCAGCTGCTCCGGGGACATGTACGCGGGCGTACCGAGCCGCCGGCCGAGCGTCGTCCGGATCGACGTCCTGCCGCTGAAGTCCTTCGCGAGGCCGAAGTCGAGCACCTTCGCGGTGGGCTTCATTCCCGGAAGCAGCTCGACGAAGACGTTGCCGGGCTTGATGTCGCGATGCGCGACCATCTCCTTGTGAAACACGCCGAGCGCCGAGAGCACCTGCGAGACCAGGTCCACCGCGAGCGCCGGCTCGAGCACGGTCTCACGCCGGATCATCGTCGCCAGCGACTCGCCCTGCAGCCGTTCCATGACGATGTAGCGTGTGCCGGTCTTGAGCGAGCCGATGTCGTAGGAGCGACAGACGTTGGGATGCGCGATGGTCGCAGCGAGCCTCGCCTCTTGCTCGAAGCGCGCGAGCGCCTTCTTGTTCGGCTCTTCGGCGAGGAACTTGAGAGCGACGCGCTGCCCGAGCGCCGTGTGCATCGCCTCGTAGACGACGCTCTGACCGCCACGGCCGATGAGCCCGATGATGTAGTACTTCTTGGCGATCACCGTCCCCGCGTGGACCGGCTCTGCGGCCGCCACCCCGCGCGCGGAGCGTCCGCCCATCGGCTTCCCCGTGCGCGGACAGAACTTCGATTCGAGGCCATGCGGACTACCGCAGTGGTGGCACCACAAGAATCCGTCGAGCGGGGGAACGGCCATGACTTCGTCGCGAAGCGGTCAGGTCCGCGCGCCCTTCGCGATCGCGTCGACCTCGTCCTTCGATAGCGTGATGTTGCGCGCGTTCCAATTCTCTTCGAGATGCTCCGGCGAGCTCGTTCCCGGAATCGGGAGCATCACCGGTGAGCGCGCGAGCAGCCACGCGATCGCGACCTGCGCAGGCGTCGCGCGATGCTTCTCCGCCGCTGCCGCCAGCGCCGGTTGCGGCTTGCCGAGCGCACCGACCGCGAGCGGGAAGAACGGGAGATAGGCGATGCCCTTCGCCTCGCACGCCGCGAGCACCTCTTCGGGGCCCTCGACCTCGGCGTGGGTCATCTTCGCGAGCTGGCCCGTGCCGCCGCCGACGTTGAACATGTTCTGCACCGCGACGATGGGCGTCTTCTCGAGCGCCTGCGCGAGCTGCTTCGCGTTCACGTTGCTCAGCGCGAGATGACGGATCTTGCCCTGCTTCTTGAGGTCGATCATCGCATCGAGCGACTCCATGAAGGGCACGGTGCCCGGGGCGCCGACGTAGCGGAAGTGCACGACGTCGAGCACGTCACGACGGAGCTCGCTGAGGTCGTGCTCGCAGCCCTCCCGCAGCTCCTCGGGCTTCGAGAACGGCGCCCAGCCCTTGTCCGGCGTGCGCTTGCCGCCGAGCTTCGACGCGATGACGAGGTCCTTCGGATACGGATACAGCGCCTCGGCGATGATCTTGTTCGCGACGTGCGGGCCGTAATACCAGGACGAATCGATGAAGTTCATCCCGAGCTCGACGACGCGCTTCACGACGGTGCGTGCGCGAGCCGGATCCTCCGGCTCACCCCACACGTCCTTGCCGGGCAGGCGCATCGCACCGAAGCCGAGCCGACAGACCTCGAGATCACCGAGACGGATGGTCGAAGGAGTCATGGCCGAGACGATACTCGACCTCGGTGCGTTCGGCGCTCAGTTGATCTGCTCGAGCCTCACGTTGACCAGCACGCTGCCCGTGGAGTCGCCCGGCATCGCGGCCGAGTACGGATCTTGCGCCCCGTTGTAGATGGTGACGGTCCCATTCGCGGGGATGGTGATCGCATCGACGTCGCTCAGTGACGCGAAGTAGCTGTCGCCCGTCAGCAGGTCATCGCCGAAGTCGTTGACGCCCTGGACGCACGCCTTTCGCAGCGCCGCGGTCGTCGGGGTGGTGGCGCCGTACGAAGCGAGAAGCGTCGGGAACACCACGCCGCCGGGAGCGACGGAGTTGTAGACGGAGACGACGACGCTCGTCGCCATTGGATTGTGGACCTTCAGATGTACGTATGGCGTCACGGGGCCGAGCGTCGCAGCTGGGCACGAGCCACTGAGGCTCGCCGCGGTCTGCGTCGACGTGAGCGTCGCGATGGTGGACGTGACGTTGCCGACGGTGGGCCCAACGGTGATGGTGGTGGGCGCGGGGTCGCACGTGGCTCCGTAGTTCGGATACGTGCACGCAGTCCCGCACGTCCGCTGGTGATACGTGCCCGCGACGGTGCAGCCGGCATTCGAGAGATCGACCGCGCCCGGGACACACGACATGGGAGGCTCGCCCTTGCAGGCAGCGATCGCGAAGCCGCAATACGGCGAGCACGTCTTCACGCGCGTCCCGCAGTGACCACACGACTCGGTGACGGTGGTGCCGGGGATGCATCCGCCGGCGAGCTGCTTGTCACACGTGCCGTACTCGGACCACGTGCCGCCGCCGCCGTCGCTGCCCGCGTCGCCGCTCCCGAGACAGAGCGTCGCTTGCTCACCGCATGCTCCGCACTTCTTCGTCTTGATCTGATCGATGGTCGGACACGGCGTGCCCGGCACCGGCGGCGGCGGTCCGGCATCGACGCTGCTCTCCTTGCCGGCGTCCTTCGGAGAAGAGCTGCCGGCGTCCGCTTCGCTCGGAGCACCGGTGGCCGGGAGCGTGGCCGCCGTCGCATCCATGGTTACCGCTTTCGCGCCCGTGCGAGAGGCGAGCGGTCTAGCACCGAGGGGGTCGCTCGCAAGCGCCGGCGATCCAGATCAGGCCTATTTTTACGAGTCCGAATCGCGCAGCGTTGCGCGGAGTGCGCGGCGCGATGCGCGGGTCGGGCAGGTGCTCGCGCGAGGGACTACCGGGGCTCGTCACACTCCGGGCGCCTACTCCGACGACGAGGGGATGGAGCCCTCACTTCACACCTGCGATGCCGGCGCGGAGGAAGTCGCCGTAGCCGAACATC
>JAXDMI010000455.1:0-12741 GCA_034666145.1 Myxococcales bacterium
TGAAATCGCTCGAAACGCAGAGCCTGGCCACGTCAGCGAACAGGTATTAGGCTCGGCGCCAACGTGAGCAACGCGTGAGCAAGCCCCGTCTCGAACGACCCGTCACGACCTTCGAGCGCCAGTGGCCGTGGTCGCTACTGGCGATGTTCGTCGGCTTCATCCTCATCGTGATGACGCTGCTGTTCGCGACGGGCTTCCTCTCGAGCATCAACGATCTTCGCTTCGGTCCCAACGTCCGCGGCTACACGGCGACCGGCATCCTCATGGGGCTGCTGTCGCTCCTCTTCGTGTTCCTGACGATGTGGTACTCGGCGCGCAAGCGTCGCAACGTCACCGGCGCGACGATGATGACGTGGCTCTGGGCCCACGTGTACTTCGGGCTGCTCGCGGTGCTCGCGGCGATGCTGCACGCGGGGTCGGGGCTGATGAGCGCATCGTTCTCGAGCGGCAAGCTCCTCTTCTTGCTGTTCGCGGTCATCGCTGCGTCGGGCATCTTCTGGCGCCTCGCATACGTCATCATCCCGCCGAAGGCCGCCGTCGCCACGCTCAACTACTCGAAGGAGGGCGCGCTCCATCGCGCCGACGAGCAGGCGCTCGAGATCGAGAAGCTCACCGCCGGCAAGTCGGCGCAGCTCCAGGCCGTGAAGGAGCAGCTCCTCGCACGTGACGTCGCGCAGCACGAGCTCGCACAGCTGGCGAGCACGCTGCCGCCCGACGAACAGGCGCTGCTCACCGAGATCATCCAGCTCGCGCAGAGCCGGCGGCGCGCGCTCGCGCGTCTCCCGCTCCAGGTGGCGTTCACGAAACGCCTGCAATTCTGGCGGATCGTGCACGTACCGCTCGCGTTCGTGTTCCTGGGCGCGGTCTTCTTCCACGTGCTCGGCGCGTTCGACGTGCATCGCAAGATCCTTCCCATGGCGGCCGCCGAAGACGGTCCGCTCGCCGCCTTCAGGCCGTCGCAGGACTGCAAGGAGTGCCACACGGCGATCTACGCGCAGTGGCAAGACTCCATGCACGCGCATGCGCTCACCAGCCCGCTCACGGTGGTGCAGAACAACCTCGACATGCGGCACTCGCTCGTCGGCGCAGCGAGCCCGGATCCGCGTCGCATGTGCATCAACTGCCACGGTCCGGTCGTCGCCGCCGTGACCGACGGCGATCTGCTCCCGCTCAGGGGCCCGAAGCAGATCGAGGGCATCGAGTGCGTGGCGTGTCATCAGATGAACGAAGCCGTCGCGCCGGGCGCCGGCCAGAGCGCCCTCAGCTACCAGGAGCAGCTGGTCCGCGGTGATCGCTACTTCGCGAACCTCGACGGCCCGGTTGGCAACGCGTACCACCGCAGCAGCAAGAGCCCGCTCTTCGATGCGCCGGAGAAGCTCTGCGCGACCTGCCACAACGTCAACGGCGACCGCAACGGCGATCACAAGATCGTGAAGGGGGTCGACCTCGTCCTCCAGCAGACGTTTGACGAGTACCGCGAGTACCAGCGCGGCGGCGGCACCGGCAACTGCGTCACGTGCCACATGCCCGTCGTGCCCGGCCTGAAGAGCGCCGCCGACGGCGCCTCCGCACCGTTCACCGTCGACTATCCGCCGCCCAATCGGCAGGTCCACGATCACGGCTTCGTCGGCGTCGACTACCCGCTCGACACGGTGGCGAAGCGCGATCCGCAGAAGGCGAAGCGCGCCGCTCTCCTCGTGAGCGCCGCCGCCTTCAGCGTCGACACGGTCAGCGCCAACGCGAACAGCGCGACCATCAAGCTCGCCATCGAGAACCGCACCGGCCACAGCCTGCCCACCGGCTTCGCGTTCGCGCGCCAGACGTGGATAGAGCTGGTGGTGAAGGACAACACGGGGAGCACCATCTTCACGTCGGGCGTGCTCGCGCGCGGCGACGACGACCTCTGCGACAACGGCACGTTCGGCGAGGCCTCGAACCCGCTGCGCGTCTTCGTGCAGGGCTGTCGCGAGGTCGATCAGCAGCTCGTGAACCTCCAGACGAAGCTGGTCGACAAGATCGCCGTCGAGGCCGATGCCTTCGGTCAGCCGAAGAAAGACGAGGTCAACGAGAACGTCCTCATCCAGTCGCGCGAGGGCAACGAGACGTACATCCAGTTCTTCACCGGTGGCGGCGTCGCGCGCACGCGGCCGATCGACAAGCAGAACATGGGTACCATTCGCCCGAACCAGCGGAAGTCGTTCAACTACACGATCCCGCTCGGCCGCAACGTGCGCTCGGGCAGCTTCACGGCGCGTCTCCTCTTCCGCAACCTCCCGCCTTACTGGGTGCGCGCGATGGGCAAGGAGCAGAAGCCGGGTACCGCCGACGGGCCGCAGCTCACGCCGCTCGTTGCGAATCTCCAGACCGTGGAGATGGGCAAAGTGACGGGCTCGTTCTCGCGCTGAAATCCCTTTCGGCGGCGAAAACGTATATCTTCGCCACCACTCGGAGGACCTCATGCGCAAGTTCGATATCCGTTCGCTCCTCGTCGTCGCCATCGTGGCAGCATTCTCTTCATCGCTCCTCGGTTGCCCCGACAAGGCGGCGCCCGATCCGGCGACTGCCACCAAGGACGCCGGAACGGCAGCCGCAGCAGCGGCGGCGCCGGGCGCCAGCGCAGCAGCGCCCGCGAAGAGCGGCGGCTGGTAGGGTTCTCCGGCGGATGAAGTCCGCGCTGGTGCTCGCGGGTCTCGCGAGCCTCGGTCTCGCGAGCCTCGCACGCGCTTGCACCACGCGGACCCCTCCCGTCGCGCAAGAGCGCGACGCGGCGCCATCGGATCCGGCCGTCCTCCTGCGTCCCTTCGAGGAGGCGACGCGTGGCTCGCTGAATTTCGAGCAGCCGCCCAGCGCGGAGACCGGCCTCGGCGCGGATCCGTGGGCCGTGCGTCGCGTGCCGTCGGGGTGGGTCGGGATCCTGCGCGGTCGCTCGGCGATCGTGCTGCTCGACGATGAGCTGAAAGAGCTCGCGCGGCTCCCCGCGCCGCGATCGCCGACCGGGCTCGCGCTAGGGAAAAATGGGGAGATCCTCGTCGTCGGCGAGCTGTCGACACACGTCGCCCGTTACGCCGTTCGCGGCCACGTCCTCGAGGCGCTGAGCGAGGTCGAGGTGCCCGGCGTGATGGGACTGCGCGACGTCGCGGTGTCACCGGCAGGCGTGGTGTGGGCGCTCGACGAGCGCGGCGGTCGTGCGCTGCGCCTCGCGCTCGACGGCAAGCCGGTGGTCGTCGCCAGCCTTCCGGTCGGGCACGGCGCCGTGCAGCTCCTCGCGACCGCGAAGCATCTCGTGGTCGACGCCGTCACCGACCACACGCTGCTCGTATTCGGCGCCGACGCATCGGGCGTGCGCGCAGGTCGAGCACCGCA
Organism: Myxococcales bacterium; assembly: GCA_034666145.1. Lineage (GTDB taxonomy): Bacteria > Myxococcota_A > Polyangia > Polyangiales > Polyangiaceae > Labilithrix. Next base: position 3,364 of record JAXDMI010000455.1, read on the forward strand.
GCGCATCACGCACGACGGACCGATGTGGGGCTTCGACGCGCGCGAGACCGCGAACGGTCTCGTGGTGGCAGCCGGCGGCGTCGAGGACCATCCGCTCGATCGACGCAGCGGATTCTTCGGCTACATCGACTCGTTCGTCTTCGCGTATCGCGTGCATGATGCATCCTTCGAGACGCTCGCCGTCCTCAACGTGTCGGAGCACGGCACGGTGACGCCGAAGGCGATCTCCATCGACGTGCCCGCCGGCGCCGATGCGGCGCGCGTCGATCTCCTCGTCGGAGGCTACGGCAGCGCATCGGGGCTGCGCATCGGTCTCCACGGCGCCGATGCGCCGACCATCGCGCCGATCGCGCTCGTGCCGGGCATTCGCGCGTTCGAGTCTGCCGATCGCTCGTCTGCCACGCCGGCGATGGCGATGGCCGATCCGCTCCTCGACGCATGGGTGCTGAGCGATGCGCACGGCGTTCGCGTCGTTCCGGTCGAGGATCGCGGCGAGGTACCCGCGCGCACCACGGCGTCGCGCCTCGGCGAGGCGCTGTTCTTCACGTCGCTCATGGCACCGAAGAACAAGAGCGAAGGAGCCTCGAGCCGCTTCACCTGCGAGACGTGCCACTTCGAGGGCTACGTCGACGGACGCACGCATCACACCGGGCGCGACGAGATCCACGCGACCACGAAGCCGCTCGTCGGCCTGGTCGGCAACCGCCCGTACTTTTCGCGCGCGCTCGATCCCGATCTCTCGTCGGTCTCCGACGCCGAGTTCCGCGTGGCGGGCGCCGGCAGCGGTACCGATCCGTACTTCGCGGTCGACCCGCACGAGCACGGCAACGAGTGGCTCGCGCACCTCGGCGTTCGCGAGCTGGTGGAGCCTCTCGAGCTCCGGCGGTCGCTGCTGCGGTTCCTCGTCGACTTCTCGCATCGTCCGAATGCGGCGGTCGTGAACCGAGTGAACCGCGCGAACCGGGCGCCTGCGCAAGGCGCGTCGTTCGATGCCGTCGAGCGCGATGGCGCGCGCCTCTTCCGCGAGCGCTGCGAGAGCTGTCACGCGGCGCGGCTCTCGGCCGATGATCCCGCCACGTACATCGCGTTCGAGCGTTGGGAGGCGATGGTGCTGAGCGAGAGCGCGCCCATCGTGTGGGGCAGCGCGGGCTATCAGAAGACCGGCGTCTTGCCGTACGTGAACGACGAAGGCGCGCGCACCCCTTCCCTGCGGCGCCTCGCCAAGAAGCATCCGTACTTCACGAACGGCTCGGCCACGTCGATCGACGACGTGCTCGACGGCGTCCGCTTCACGGCGACGAGAACGTTCCACGCGGGCCACCGCGACGGCACGACCGCGCTCCCCGACGAAGAGAAGCGATCGCTCCGAGCGTTCCTCGACCTGCTGTAGACGCTCCTGCCTAGCAGCGCGTCGGATCGTTCTCGTGGATCGGCTGGACCGGAATGTCCGGATGAATCGGATACTGCTTCGGCTCGGTGAACGGCGTCTGCTCGGGGGGCTGCGACGGCTCCGGTCCGCCGGGCTCGTCAGGGGCCGGACCAGGTTGGGTCTCCGGATCCGGCGGGATGGGCGTGGTCGAGCTGCTGCCCGATGCGTTCACGTTCGCTCTCATAATGCCGATCGTGCGTGCATCGTGCGTACCGATGGTGCGTCGAGGGCGCATGGATCGCTCTCGTCACGTGTGCTCGTCGCGGCCGTGGGCGTGGGCGGGGGGCGACGTTGCCTCGACCGTGCTGAACGGCTCGAGAATCCGATAGTGGTGTCGCGCCCCACGCGGGACGACATAGCTGTCGCCGGGTCGCAGAAGGACGAGCTGTCCCTCGATGTGCAGCTCGGCTCTTCCGCGCAAGACGTAGCCGACGACCTCGTAGGTCCGGCTCGAGGGCGGCTGATCGCCGGGCTTCTCCGCCTCCCAGAGGCGCATCGAGACGCGCACCCCCGACGCGAGATACTTCTCGCCCTCGGGACCGCGCGGTGAGTGCTTCGAGTCGATCTTGGTGACGGTCGTGTCGGGTTCCATGACCACCCTCCCGTGTTTCACCTCGGGTCTTGCAGGATCCGCGCTCGGCACGCGGACTGCAGCTTCCAGCGCGTCTCGTCGGGAGGTGGCTCATGCGCTGCGCGGAAGTCATGAACAAGGTCGAGTGTTGTTACGTCGACGACTCGGTGGCGCACATCGCAGGACGGATGCGCGCGCGCCACGTCGGCTTCCTGCCGGTGTGCAACGACCACGGTCAGGTCGTCGGGACGATCACCGATCGCGACCTGACGATACGGGTCCTCGCCGATCGCCTCTCGCCGGAGACGCCCGTGCAATCGGTGATGTCGAAGGGACCCATCACGTGCCGCGCCGACGAGCCTCTCGAAGAGGTGGAGCGGATGATGGAGCGCTATTTCAAATGGCGCATCATCGTCGTCGACGGACGGCGGCGTCCCATCGGCATCATCAGCGTCTCGGACATCGCCGACACCGAGCCGTATGGGCGCACCGGCCAGCTCCTCCGCGAGATCTCGAGCCGCGAGGTACGCGTGTTCTGATCTTCAGGACGATTCGCCGAGGCCGAGCAGACGACGCACCACCGCCATGAATTTCTGCCACGGCAGCGGCTCGAGCACGCCGGGTCCTGCCGTCGTCGACGACGGCGGTGCTTCTTCGTCGGCGGGGAGCGTGGCCAGCAAGCCCGCGCTCGCGCGAGGAACGAAGACGCCCGCGCATTCCTCGCAACGAAGCAGATCCGCGCCGGTGGTCTGCGAGACCGACGTGCGCGCTCCTTCGGTGCGGCTGCCAACGTCGGCCTTCACGACATAGCGCTCGATGACGAGCTGCCTCGTGCAGCGCGGACATGCGCCGGTGGCGAACGCCTCGTTGCGCAGGCTGCTGGTCGGCGCGCTCGGGCGCGAGATGCGCGCGCTCTCGGTCGCGAGCACCGCGGTCGCGACGCGCTTCACCTCGCCGTCGAACCAATCGACCCACATGCCGCCGCACGACATGCAGACGTCGACCTCGGCGTCGGCGAGGTTCTCGATGGTCATCGGCTCGGCGCATCCAGGACAGCGAACGGCCGCGCCGCGATAGCCTCCTACGCGGCGCGGGGCTCCAAGGATGTCCATCGAGCCGAGGCCTTCAGTGCGAGGAGTGCTCGCGCGAGAGACCCGGATGCGTCGGATCGCCGGGCTCGTGCCGCGGGTTGCTCGTCTCGCGGCTGCCGTCGCGCGCCGTCATTCCGAGGAGGAGATCCTTGGTGTAGATGAACTGATCGCGCGAGTCGTAGGGAGCGGCGTGGACGCCGGTGTCCATGCGGATGGCGTCGCACGGGCAAGCCTCGACGCAGAACCCGCAGAAGATGCAGCGGAGCTCGTCGATGACGAACTTCACCGGATAGCGCTCGTAGCCCCGACGCTTGTCGCCCTCGGGATACTCACCCGCTTCGATGTAGATGCACTGCGCGGGGCACGCGGTCGAGCAGCAGAGGCATGCGACGCAGCGGACGCTCTTGTCGTCACGCGTGGTGAGACGATGCACGCCGCGGAAGCGCTCCGGGTACGGACGCTTCTGCTCGGGATAGCTGATGGTGGTGATGCCTTCGGCGTAGCGATCGGTGACCGGATCAGGACGCGTGCCGCGGATCATGTCGCGCGTGTTCTTGAAGAAGTGGCTCATCGTGGCGCTGATGCCGTTGATGATCTCGGGCACGTACGACTGCACCGCAGCGGTCTTCTCGACGTACGGCAGGGCCGTCGCGTTCAGCGCGGCGGCGGGCTTCTTCGGAAATGCGCGGGCCATGGATGGGGGCACTCTACTCGAAGGCATCCGACAAAAGAAGAGCGGCGAGACGGGCTGGGAGGCCCATTTCGCCGCTGATCCCATGACCTTAGGCGGATAGACCGCTCACACCGCTTGCGACTTCGACCCGCCGGTGCCGTTGCTGAGCCCGTTCTTCGAGGTGTCCGGCGTCTGGTCCTTGCCGTCGGCCTTGTCCTGATCGGCCCGCTCGCCCGCCGTGAGCTGCCCAACGGTCTCCTCGGCCTTGTGGATCGCCTCGCCGGCCATGCCCTCGGCCCGGTGGAGAAGGCGGTCCTTGGTGTCGCCCATCCACTCGTCCTCGATGTGCGTGTGCGGGAGCGAGAGCCCGATGGCCGCGCCGATCGCGATCGCCACCGCACCGAGCGCGAGCGGGTTCTCGCGCAGGGTGCTCTCGACGCCACGCTCCGCGCGCATGATCCGGCGCCTCGCGCCGCGCACCACGCGCTGACCGCGAACGCGCGCGTCGCCGGCGAGGTGCATCGCCTTCTCGCGCGCGTCCCCCGCCACCTCGGCAACGCGGTGCCCCGCGTCCTCCGCAAGGTGGCTCACCTTCTCGCTCGCGTCGTGAGCGACGCCCTCTGCACCCTCGACGAGGCGGTAGCGGCGCATCGTGCGTTCCGCCGAGCCGGAGCGCACGCTGCGCGCACCACGCGCACTACCGAAGATGAGCCAGCCGAGGCCGAGCCCGATCATCGCTGCGGGGATGGGGTTTGCCTTGATGGTGTCGAGGACCGACGTCCCCGCATCCGTGACCGACTCGCGTGCATCGTGAACCATGTGCTCTACCCTTCCGACGGTTGCATCGCGGACGGCGGTCCGCGCGTGAGTGATTTCATCCGAGACCATGTGACGGGCGTCGCGGAGCTCGCGACCGAGGTCGTCCTTCAAGTGATCCTTCGTCTCGTGGTAGCCGCCGATGACGGACTCCTTGAGATCGGCCACCTTCTGTTCGAGATCCGACTTGACGCCGGAAGTGACGCTCGCGACCTGCTCCTTGATGTGGGCCGGGCTGAGGCGGTCTTCGATCTCGTTCACCGTGCGGGACATGTCTCCGCGCGTGCGCTCGATGTCGCCGCGGATGAGCGCGGTCTTGTCCTCGTCGCCGATCTTGGGCGCGGTCATCGACTCACCTGTTCTCGTAGCCATCGCTTGTTCTCCTCGATCGTTTGCATCGTTTCGCGCGGGGCAGCGTCGATGCCCTTGAACGCGCGGATTCCAAGGACGACGAGAGCGCCGCCCGTGCCGGTGACCACCGCTCCGACGAGGAGCGCCGAGGCCCACAGCGGTATGAGAGTGCCGAGCGCGAGGATCAGCGCGGCCAGGAGGGCCATGACGCCGAGCATCGCGATCGAGCCGCCACCTGCGACGAGCGCAGCATCACGTCCAGCGACCTTCGCCTTGGCGGTCATCTCGACCTTCGCGAGCTCGACCTCTTTGCGAACGAGGGCGCCGGTCTCGTGAGCGAGCTCCGAGAAGAGCTCGCCGAGAGATCGCTGCTCGGCGATCTGCGGACGCGCTTCTTCATACCCGACGGGCTGCATCACACGCTTCCCGTGTTGCCGCCGCCGAGGCCGTTCTTCTTCGGGGTCGCCGAGCCCGACGTGGCGGTCGGCGCCGGCGCATTCGAAGCGGTCTTCGTGGTAGCGGTAGACGTCCCGGACGAGCCTTCCGAGCTACCCGAGCCCGTCGACGTGCCGAACGAGCTGCCCTGCGGCGAGCCCTGCGTCGCGCCGAACGAGGAGCCCTGCGAGCTGCCCCGAGGCGAGCCCGTCGCCGACCCTGTCGACGTGGGCGCCGAGCCGGTGCGCGAGCCCATCGGCTGCGTCGTGCGGCCGGCGCGCTGCGCGCCAGAGCTGCCGAAGCGCTGCGAGTCGACGTCGTCCTGGAGATCCGCCTCGGACAGGTAGTCGTAGTCGTCATCGCCAAACGCGCTCGAGCCGTACGCCGGCTCGTAGCGATCGTAGCTGCTCCGGCCGTAACTGCCGCCCGCCCGCGCGTCCTCGCCGCCCATGTCGCTGCCGCTGCTGCGATGCGCCGAGCTCTTCAAGAAGCGGCCGCCGATGAGACCGAGCGCGAACGCGGCGCCGATGAACAGCGCGGGTTCGCGACGCGCGAACCGCTCGACGTCCTTGACGACGTCGCCGATCTGCTTGCCCTCGAAGAACTCCGCCACCCGCTCGATGCCGTCGGCAGCACGACCCGCGGCGTCACCGAGGGGCCCGACGCCCTTCAGCTTGTCGCTCGTTTCACGGATGGCAGAGGCGACGTTACCGATGGTCTCGACCGCCTTGTCCTTGCGCGTGTCGAACTGCGCGTTGACCTGCTCCTTCGCTTGGCTGGCCACGTTGCTCGCGACGTGCGTGACGGCCTGCTTGGCCTGGTCCACGATCTTGCCGTCCGCGTCCGAGGACGACGGATTGTTCATGCTCGACTTGTTCATCGCGCGTTCCTTCCATCTCGTTGGTGAGGTTCACGCCGCACTCATGCGAAGGGCGTACCGCCGCGACGCACGCGCCTGATGGCGCGCGGTCGTCGAACGTGGCGCGCGAAAAATCGCGGACGTCACCGCGCTCGAGACGATGACGTCCGCGCTGCATGATGTGCGCGTGCGCCCCGTTGGGCGCGCCGGCGAGGCTGGAATCTACGCGACGTGCCAACCCGCGAAGCTGGTCCGCACGCGAAGCACGAGCGCGGACGAGCGCGGACGACCGAGCTACGCCTGCATCGGCGAGGTCTTCGTGCCGCCCGCGGCCGACGCGAACTTCGCGCTCGAGCCGACGATCTGCTCGCGGAGCAGACGCGTGCGCAGGAGACCGACGATGATCCAGATGAGGAGCGCCGTGAGCCCGACCGCGACGACCGCCTGCGTGACGTCACCCGCCACCTTGAGGAAGGACGCCGTGGAGTCGCCACCGCGCTGCAGCGCCAGCCACACCACGCCGGTCACGAGGATGTTCGCGAGCGACGCCGGGAGGAGCACCGTCCAGCCGAGCTTCATCAGCTGATCGTAACGGAAGCGCGGCAAGCTCCAGCGGATGAACGCCTGGATCCAGCACAGAACCAGGGTCTTCGCGAAGAACGTGACCACGCCGAAGATGAGCACCCAGATGTGCGGCAGACGTGTCGCGAACAGCTCGGTCTCTCCGAACGCGATGTGGAGGCCGTCGCGATGGAGGAACGGGAGCTGCCAGCCGCCGAGGAAGATGGTGACGAGCAGCATCGAGCTCGAGACGACCTCCATGTACTCGGCGAAGTAGAACATGCCGAACTTCATGCCCGAGTACTCGGTGAAGTAACCGGACACGAGCTCGCTCTCCGCTTCGGGGAGGTCGAACGGGATGCGCTTGCTCTCGGCGGTCGCGGCCGCGAAGAAGAGGAAGAATGCGAGCGGCTGGACGAAGATGCCCCACGCGTTCTCGCCCTGCCACCGCACCATGTCGTCGAGGCGGATCGAGCCGTAGATCATCAGGCAGCCGATGAGCGTGAGGCCCATCGTGACCTCGTAGCTGACCATCTGGCTCGCGGCGCGGAGCGCGCCCATGAGCGAGAACTTGTTGTCGCTCGCCCAGCCGGCGATGGCGGCGCCGACGATGCCCTGACCGGCCATCGCGAACACGAAGAGGAGGCCGACGTTGAGGCTCGAGACGACGAGATCGACGGGCTGCGAGCCCATGCTGATGCCGAAGCGCTGCGCGGCCGGGAAGACCGTCGAAATCGAGTAGCCCGCCGGGCACACGTTGTTGACGGCGAGCATCGCCGGAGCGCCGCCGCCGTCCTTGAAGCAGACGTGCTTCCAGAGGAGGTCGGTGCTGATCGTGTCGCCGAACGGGATGACCGCGAGGAGCACGAGGACCGGGATCATCGCCAGCATCGGCGCGAGGCTGAAGAGGAGCTTGTCCGCCTTGGGCGGCATGAAGTCCTCCTTCGTGAAGAACTTCACGCCGTCGGCCGCCGTGTGGAGCAGGCCGGCGATGCGCAGCTCGAAGCCGAAGATCTTCAGCGACGCGCGGTTGGGACCGATGCGGTCCTGCATCATCGCGCCGCCGCGACGGTCGTACCAAGTCAGGAGGCCGGCCACGTTGAAGACGAAGCCGACCATCACGGCAATCTTCACGACGGTCCAGATGAGAGACGTCATCGTCATGTCACGGTGCTCCGGTGCCGGCAGCGGTCGTCGCCGTGCTCGCGCTCACGTCGCCGCGTGTGCTGGCGGCGCTGCCGACCAAACTTCCGCGGATGTCTTTGAGCTTCGACCAGCTCGTCTCGAGGCCGAGGGCCGTCGCGAGGATGCGCGTGAGCTCCCACGCGGGCTTCGATGCGCCCTGTGGGAAGAGCGCGCGCTCGGCGATCTGGTGCAGGCCCTTCTTGTTCACGTACGTGCCGTTGTGCTCGGCCCACGACGTCGCGGGGAGCACGACATGCGCGGCGTCGGTCAGCGCGCCTTCGTGCGACGCGATCACGACGAGCGTGCCGAGCATGCCGAGCGCGGTCGCGTCCTCGGGATCATTCCGGGGCGTGACGCCGCCCAGCGCGATCACGTGCGAGATGCGACCAGACCGCATGTCGTCGAGGAGCTGGGTGTACGGCTTGGCGGCGGGAACGAGCTCCTTCACGCCGGCGGTGTTCGGGTTCTTGTCGGCGTCGATGAGGATGTCGTCCGCGTAGCCGGTGCCGGCGCCCGCGCTGTACACCACGGTGGAGCCGAGGAGCCGCGCGAGCTCGCGCATCGCCCAGTTGTCCTCGAGCGAATGCTGCGCGGAGAAGACCACCGCGATCGCTTCCTTCGCGACGTCGCCGAGGAGCTTCTTCGCTTCCTTCACGGCCGCATCGAGGCCGGTCTTCTTGCGACCGATGCGCGCCTCGATGACGCGGCCTTCGTGCGCGGCGCGGTACGAGAGCATGCCCTCGTCGCACATCCAGTATTTGTTGACCGCCTCGTTGTCGCGCGGGCGATAGCGATACGCCTTGTTCGAGCGCGGATCGTAGTCGAGGTGCGAGTTGCAGCCCGTCGCGCAGCCCTGGCACACGCTCTTCGCGGTGCGGAGGAACCAGACGCGCGCCTTGAAGCGGAAGTCCTTCGTGGTGAGCGCGCCGACCGGGCACACGTGCTCGGTCATGAACGTGTAGTGGCCTTCGAGCTGGCGGCCGGGAGCGACGAAGATCTCGTTCAGGTTGCCGCGCTCGCGCATGTCGAGGACGGGATCCTTCGCCACTTCGTCCATGAAGCGAATGCAACGCGTACACATGACGCAGCGCTCGGCGTCGTAGACGATGGTGGGTCCGAAGACGACCGCCTTCGGCTTGTGGATCGGCTCGTCGTGCATCCGCTTGGGCGTCTTCTGGTGCTCGAGCCAGTAGTCCTGCAGCTTGCACTCGCCGGCCTGATCGCAGATCGGGCAGTCGACGGGATGGTTGAGGAGGAGGAACTCCTGCACGCCGGCGCGTGCCTCGAGGACGTGCTTGCTCGTATCCGCGAGGACCTCCTGGTTCTCGGTCGCGGGGTACTGGCAGGCCGGCTGGAGCTTCGGCTTCTGGACGTTCTTGTAGTCCTGGAGAACCGGATCCCACTCGA
>JAXDMI010000456.1:0-3280 GCA_034666145.1 Myxococcales bacterium
CGAAAAGGACGGCACGGGTACGGCGGGCGGCTTCTTCGAGAAGGATGGCCAGCTCGGCATTCTCGTGGACGAGGCGGTGACCCCGTCCGAGGCGAAGGCCCAGATCGAGAAGGCGACAGCCGAAGCGGTCCGTCACCTCTCGCAGCGCGTCCTCAACTAATCCACCCGTAGTTCTCCACCCCCCACAAAACCCAGCTACGCGATGCGGGTGAGCCGCATCGGAACATTAGGGGCGCCTCGCGCGTCTCTCTCTTCGAGGGAGCTTCGGAACAGGTTTCCGCTGCCCACTCGGGGGGAAGGCGAACGTACGTCCTCACCTTCAGCAGGAGCAGCACGTCATGAATCCGGTTCTCGATCCCACGACCAACAACTCTTCGACCAGTGAGGAGACTTCGGATGCGCCGAAGTCGGATGCCCAGGCGTCCGGCTCGACCACGCCCGAGACTCCCAAGCCCCGCCGGCCGCGCGGATTCGCGGCCATGGACCGTTCCAAGGTCAGCGAGATCGCCAGCAAGGGCGGCAAGGCCGCACACGCTGCGGGCACGGCCCATCAGTTCTCGAGCGACGAGGCGCGCAATGCAGGACGCAAGGGCGGAGTCGCCCCGCACGTTCGGCGCGGCCGCGGGCCCCGCAACCCCAACGTCTCAGCGCAGAAGAGCGGTGAGCCGAAGGAGGGCGCTTCCGAGTGAGCCCCACGGGGGGCCGACGTAACACGCATCAACGCTCACCGCAGAGCGCCTCACCGCAGAGCGCATCAGCGCAGAGCGCGTGGAGAAGGGAACGGCAGCCGAAAGCGCCGTTCCCTTTTCGTTTCCATCGCCTTCAGCTACGCCAGCGAGGGTCATGGCCGATCTCCCGCCCATTCGCGTCCACTATCCCCACGTCGAGGCGCGACCCGACTTGCTCGCCGGTAGCCCGCTCGTCCGCGGAACGAAGGTTCCCGTTCGTCGCCTTTGGGCCTGGCATCGCAAGGGCGTGACCGTCGAGACGCTCGTGAAGCGCTATCCCGCGCTCGGGCCGGCCAAGGTGCTGTGCGCCCTCGCGTTCGCGTACGACAACCAGGACGTCCTCGAGGCCGATCTCGAACGAGAGCGCGCGCTCCTCGATGCCGAGGCCGAGAAGGTGCCGGGCGCAATGGAGCAGACCAGGCTGCCGTTCGGATCGAAGCCGCCCGTCACGTGAAAGGCACGTGAAGGGCGCCTGAAGCAGGTGTGAGACGTACGGAGGCGTGCGCGGCGACTGCGCGCCACGGAAAGCGCTGCGATTCGCCTCTTTCCGTCGAAACTCCAAAACTTTTGCTTCGCCCAGGCGTCCGAACCCGCTGTCATGAGGACGCACGCCAGGGGTGTCGAATCGATCATGGACGCGGGGGATCGGACAGAGGAGCCCCGCGGGAGCGCGGCGATGCGGGAGCACGGCGCGGTCGTCGCGCGTGTCTGCATGGCGCTGCTCGGCGATGCTGCGGCCACCGAGCGCGCGCTCGAGCGCGTGGCACGTGATGCCGCCACCACCACGTTCGAGAACGGAAAGAGCGCGCTCGTCCGGCTGCTCGGCCTCGCGCGCGTCGCGTGCGCGAATCAGCTCTCGAACCACGCTCGCCTGGGCATCCGCACGACGGCGGCGTGGGGCGAGAGCGCGGAGGCGAAGCCCGCCACGACGCGCGAGACCGCGCGCGAGCCGGCCATCGCGCGCGCCGCCATCGGAAAGTTGAAGCCGACCGAGCGCGAGGCGGTGGTGCTCCACCTCGTCGGCGGCCTCGATGCGGCGCAGATCGCGGAAGCATGTGGGATCGAGCTCGAGACGGCCCGCCAGCGCGTCGCGCGTGGCGTCAGCCAGCTCGTTCAAGAGGAGAAGAAGCGATGAGCGATACGATCTGTCTGCGGTTCCATGAAGACCTCGTCGGGCTCCTCGAGGGCACGGCCTCGGAGTCGCTCGAGGAGCACGTCGCGACGTGCGACTCGTGTCGCGACGCCCGTCATGATCTCGAGAGCGTCGCGCGGCTCATGGGTCGCGCGGGCGAGGACTTCGCGTACACGCCGGAGCTCGCCGGTCGCCTCACCGCGCTCGCGGGCGAGACATCGGTGCCGGCCACCTACGGCGAGCGCATCAGCGAGACGCGCATCCGCGAAGCCAACGAGGCAGCGGCGCTCGCTGCCGCGTCCGCGCCGTCGGCATCGGTATCGGCGTCGGCATCGGCGTCGGGACCACCGCCTGCCGTGGCTCCTGCTTCCGCCGTCGCTTCCGCTTCCGTCGTTCTTTCGTCTCCTTCGTCTCCTTCGCGTTCATCCTCGGCGTCAGCTTCCGCCTCCCCGAAGCGTCCCAGCAAGAAGGCCCTCTGGCTGCTCCTCGCGGCATGCGCGAGCGTCGGCGTCAGTACGGTGGTCGGCTTCGAGCTGGCCGATCGAAAGCGCTCTCCCGAGCTCGCAGCCCAGCGCGCGTGGCACGGCAAGGTCGCGAAGATCGCGCGCAGCGGTGCCGACAAGACCGGCGGGCTCTCCGTCACGACGCCCTCCGGCAAGGCCGAGCTGGGCGACGGCGCCGAGATCAAGGTCGGCATGCACCTCTCGACCGATGCGCGCACGCGCGCGCGCATCGAGCTCGATGACGGCAGCTTCGTCGTCCTCGACCGCGCGACCGAGCTCACCATCGACAATGCTCCTCGCACCGTGACCCTCGACGATGGCGCGCTCATCGCCGACGTCGCGCACGTCGAAGGCGCGCCCGGCGCGCGCATCAAGACGCCCACGGGCACCGTCAACGTCCTCGGGACGAAGCTCGCCGTCACCGCCGCCAGCGACCGCATGAACGTGGAGGTCCTCCGCGGCGACGTCGAGGTGGTGTCGTCGTCGGGCGCGCCGCAGCACGTGTCCGCAGGCCAAGAGGGCGTGGTCTCGAAGGACGGCCGCATCGACGTCGCGCCCGCCAACGATCTCGCGCAGCGCGCGGCGTTCGGCGAGCAGCTCATCACGACGCACAACGAGGATACCGAGGCGCCTGCGAGCGGCCTCGGCGAGCTCCGCGCGCGTCGTCCGGGTCGCACCGACGAGAAGGACCACGCCGTCCACCTCGCGAAGCACGCCGTCAAGATCCGCATCGCGGGCAACGTCGCGCGCACCGAGATCGACGAGACGTTCTCGAACGACACGAGCGACGAGCTCGAAGGCATCTATCGGTTCCCGCTGCCGCACGGCGCGCAGATCGAGCGACTCGCCCTCGAGGTCGACGGCAAGCTCGTCGACGGCGAGTTCATCGACAAGGCGAAGGCCGCCGCGATCTGGCG
>JAXDMI010000457.1:0-9151 GCA_034666145.1 Myxococcales bacterium
AGCAGCGCGGAGAAGATCCGCTCCGACCTCGAGGCGAGCGGCTTCGTCACCGACCTGACCTCCGACTACCAGCTCGGCGGCCAGGAGCTCCAGATCGTGCCCGATCGCCGGAGATGCACCGATCTCGGCGTGAGCATCTCCGATCTCGGCACGACGGTGAGCGCGCTCGTCGGCGGCAACGTCGTCGGCAAGTTCTCGACGGGCGGCCGTCGGATCGACATCCGCATGCGCCTCCTCTCCGGCCAGCGAACGCGCCCCGAGGACGTGAGCAACATCCAGATCCGCACGCAGACCGGCGACCTCGTCCCGCTCTCGATGGTCGTCACGCAGCAGGAGCAGCCCGTGCTCCAGACGATCAGCCGCCTCGATCGCGAGCGCGCGATCTCGATCAGCGCGAACGTCGCTCCCGGCCACTCCCAGGCCGAGGCGATGGCGAAGGTCTACGAGCTCGGCACGGATCTCCCGGTCGGTACGCGGATCGTCGCAGGCGGTCAGGCGTCGCAGCTCGAGGAGACCACCGGTGGCCTCGCGTTCGCGATGCTGATCGGGATCGCCGTCGCGTACATGGTCCTCGCGAGCCAGTTCAATTCCTTCCTCCATCCCGTGACGGTGCTCACCATCTTGCCCCTCGCGCTCTCGGGCGCGGTGCTCGGCCTGCTCGGCGCGGGAAAGACGCTGAACCTGTTCTCGATGATCGGTCTCCTCCTCTTGATGGGGATCGTGAAGAAGAACTCGATCCTCCTCGTCGAGTACGCGAACCACATTCGCGAGCACGACGGCGTCGACGCGTTCACCGCGGCGAGTCGCGCAGGTCCGCTGCGTCTGCGTCCCATCCTCATGACGACCATCGCGACGATGATGGCCGCCGTGCCGCCGGTGCTCGGCCTCGGTCCCGGCACCGAGACGCGCAGCCCGATGGCGGCGGCGGTGCTCGGCGGTCTGACGGTGTCGACGGTGCTCAGTCTGCTCGTCGTCCCGGCGTTCTACGTGGTGTCGGACCGTGTGCGCAGCCGCATCTTCAAGAAGGCGCCCATCGCCGTAGACGCTCCCACCTGACGGGACATCACGACGCCTCGTCGTACTTCGCAAAGAAGTAAGGGCGCTAAAGTAATTGCAGGGCCTGCCGTTCTGTACGATGGGCGTGCATCGGCTATTCCGCGTGGTTCTTCGCGGGACTCCGAGCGGACCGAATCGTGCACTGCAAAGCGCACTGTGGAACCTCTTGGAGGACGGCGAATGAGCGTTACCCGGAATTCGATGCTGCGCCGACTCTGCAGCGTCGTCCTCGTCGCGTGCCTCCCCGCCATCGCGGTCGTCGCGAGCTGTTCGAGCCAGCAGGCGGACACCGCCGGGAACGGCACCATCCCGGGCACCGGTCCGACGGTCTGCTCGCTCGGCGTCGAGGGCTGTCCCTGCGATCAGGGCGGGGCGACGGTCGAGTGCGGCAAGGTCTTGTCGAAGGAAGGTGACTACGTCACCTGCTCGATGGGTCACACGCAATGCATCGGCGGCCAGTGGGGCGCCTGCGAGGGCGACCGCATCCTCACCAAGAGCGTCGGCCTCAACTTGTCGGCAGGCGGCGCGGTCCACACGCTCCAGCACTCCGTGCCGTGCACGAACGCTTGCGATCCCAACGGCTGCCAGTCGGCCTCGAGCGACCTCACGGACGTCGTCGCGCCCGGCCTCCAGACCGGCATGGGCGGCATCAGCCTCGTGCTCGACGGCAGCGCGGGTCCCGCGTGCGTCGGGCTCCAGTGCGAGGTCAAGAGCTGCGGAGGCAACCCGAGCCTGACGAGCATCAAAGGGTTCGTCTACGATCCCGCGGGCAAGAACCCGCTCTACGGCATCACCGTCTACATCCCCGTCGATCCCAACGGCATCTTGCCGGCGTTCACGCCCGGTGCGTCCACGGCGACGTGTGGCGGCGCCGGATCGATCGTCGCCGTCACGTCGACGACGACGGCGCCGGACGGGTCCTTCACGCTCACGGGGGTCCCGTCGGGTCTCGGCCTCCCGGTGGGCAACGGCATCCCGATCGTCATGCAGTCGGGCAAGTGGCGTCGCGAGATCTTCCTCGACCACGTGACGTCCTGCGCGAGCAACAACACGATCGGCACGGGTCCGGGAGACACCGGCTGCACTGCGCCCACCGCGGCCGCCGACTGCACGATGCGCCTCCCGCGCAACCAGCAGGACGGTTGGGACCCCGTGACGAGGACGTACACGAAGGCCGACATTCCGAAGATGGCGATCGTCTCCGGCGGCGCCGACCCGTTCGAGTGCCTCCTCCTCAAGATCGGCATCGACCCGAACGAGTTCGGCTCGCGATCGCTCCCGGCGCAGAAGCCGCGCGCCGTGCACTTCTACGAGAGCCCCGACGCGACGGCGACGATCTTCAGCAATCGCGACAAGGGCCAGGCGCTCTACAACGCGAGCCCGAGCATCCTGCCCGAATACGACGCGGTCATGCTGCCGTGCGAAGGCGGCGACTACGACAAGCTCGGCACTCGCGCCAATGCGGCGCAGGGCAACCAGTCGGGCGTCACGCCGGCGGTCGGCACGAACCCGTACGCCAGCATGATCAACTACATGAACATCGGCGGCCGCGCGTTCGCGACCCACTTCAGTTACTACTGGCTCGAGTTCCCCTCGAAGTACACGTACGTCCCGGGCCCGGCGGCCGCCAACTGGGGCGCGGTCGCGACCTGGCATCACGCCGGAACGCCGACCGATCCGCTGCCGGCCACGGTCAACCAGGGCTTCGCCGGCGGTTCCGCCTTCGCGCAGTGGCTCGTCAACGTCTCCGGCGGAGCGCTCGGCAAAGTCAGCATCCATGCGCCTCGCCATGACCTCTCGGACACGCTCGGCGCGTTCACCCAGGACTGGCTGAACGCCGTCGACAACGGCTCCAATCCGTCCGACTACGCGCCGCTCATCACGTTCGACACGCCCTATCCCAGCAGCATGCCCGTTCCTCCGCAGTACGGTCGCGTCGTCTTCAGCGACTTCCACGTTTCGAACGCGGCGATCACGCAGGGCACCGCCTGCACCGTGAACCCGGACTGCGGCTACGGCCAGACGTGCGGCGGCGCATTCGGCGGCGGCTATCCCGGGACGTGCACCGAGAAGTGCTTCTCGCCGAAGGACTGCGGCAGCACGGGTTACTCGTGCAGCGGCTCCGGCGGCACCTGCCAGACCCAGAGCTGTCGCCGCAACAGCGATTGCGCGAGCAACAGCTGCAACGGCGGCACGAAGCGGTGCAACTGCACGACCGGCGCCCAGTGCGGAAGCGGCGTCTGCTCGGCCGGCGCGTGCACGGTAGCGCCCGCGTGCACCGACGACAGCCAGTGCGGAACGATCCAGCAGTGCAACGGCGTCTCGGAAGGCGTCTGCAGCAAGTCGTGCGCGACGAACGCCGACTGCTCGGCCGGCGGCGAGCTCTGCATGAGCAGCGCAGCGGTCGTCAACACGGCCGCCAGCTACGTCCAGCCCGCGGTCGGCGGAAGCGTCGTCATCAAGATGGTCAGCACGGCGAGCTTCAGGGTCGGCCAGACCATCCATGTGAAGACCGGCGGCACCTACGTGATCACGGCGATCGCCTCTCCCAACCTCACGGCGACGCTGCAGTTGACCGGCGACCGTCTCGCGACCGGAGGGACCGTGGCGAGCGGAAAGAATGTCGAAGGTGACTGCACCGGCGGCCTCGCCTGCTCGTGCAAGGGCTGCCTCAGCGCCTCGAGCTGCACGAGCAACGACAAGGCTCCGACGTGCACCGGCGCGTCCGTCACGTCGGGCACGTGCACGCCCGCCATGCCCGCGGGGGCGTTCACCGGCGCGGCGAGCGCGACCGGCCCGTGGGGGTGGTTCCCCTATGCGTGCCAGCAGTCTCCGATGACCGATCAGGAGAAGGCGCTCGAGTTCATGTTCTTCAACCTGACGAGCTGCGTGACGCCGAGCGCGCCGCCGCCGCCGCCTCCGACGTATGCCGCCGCGACGTTCACGCAGGACTACACGGCGAACTGCACGGTGAGTCAGAAGGTGGTGTGGCGCGAGTTCGACTGGCAGGCAGTCATCCCGACCACGTCGAAGATCGCCTTCTCCGCGCAGTCCGGCCCGAACGTCGCGGGCCTGCTGAACCCGACGCCCGTACCGCTCTTCACGGCCACGACGTCCACGCCGATCGGCGTGCCGCCGCCGTGGGACATCGCGCTCATCGACACGTCGAACGGCCTGGGCGGCGCCGGCACCGGCCCGTTCAACACGGCGATGCCGCCCGTGAAGTCCGACAAGCTCCTGCGCATGACGATCACGATGAGCCCGACGACCGACATGCTCAGCACGCCGGTGCTCCTCCAGTGGAAGGTTCAGTACGACTGCGTCGCGGCCGAGTGATCGCGACTCGGTGACAGCGACTCAGTGACAGTTGGCCGGGGGGCAGCTGTTGTTGCAGATCGAGCCGTCCGGGCAGTCGAACGTGCAGTTGCCGCCGTTGCACGACGACGTGCAATTGGCGCCCGCGGCACAGTGGAACGTGCAACCACCGGCGGGGCATTTGCCGCTGCACTTCGAGCCGGCAGCGCACGTGAACGTGCAGCCTCCACCGCTACACGTCGGATCGCACACGGCGCCGGCGAGGCAATCGAAAGCGCAGCCGCCCTTCGTGCAGCTCGGCGCACACTCCCCTGCCGCGCAGACGCACGAGCCTTCTTGCGTCCCTGCCTCCTCGGGGCATGCGTCACCGAGGACCGCAGCGTCGACCGCGCCCGGGCCGCCGTCGGCGCCGGCTTCGGCCGGGTGGACGACGCCGCCTTCGATGGGGGTCCCGCCGCTGCTGCTTCCCGCGGCCGACGGGCGAGAGTCGCTCGAGCACGCGGCAACGGCCAGCGCGGCGGAGGCGATGCTCGCGAATGCATAGCTGACGAGAACGGCGGCCGACTTGAAGCGCATGCCTGGAGGGTAGGACGAACGCGCCCACCTGACCTCAGCAAAAAAGCACGACGCACTCATCCCCGATGGAGCCGTTGAGATACGCTCCGACCATGGCAGCTGCGCGCCTCTTCGTGATCACGGCCTGCACGGGCGCTGCCCTGCTGATGGTCGTCGCATGTGGTAGCTCGTCGAACCCGCCGGCCGGCACGAGCGGAACGCCCGGCGTCGACGCTTCGAGCGGCTCGACCGGTAACGACGGCTCGAGCACCGCGGACGGCTCCGACGGCTCCAGTGGCTCGAGCGGTAACGACGGCGGCGGCGATGTCGATCTTCCTCCGCGCGCGCGCGCGATCGTCACGAGCTCGCTGGCGGCATGCACGGATGCGAGCGCGGTGGTGACGCTCGGCAGCTTCACTGCGCCCGTCACGACCGTCGAGGACGGCTCGACACAGGGTGGCCACGGTGTGTCGGTGAATTGCATCGTGTCTGCGAACGCGGCGATGGGCTTCGACATCGAGGCCACGGTGTCGATCGGCACCGTCGGCTCGCTCCACCTCCACGGCAGCGTCGACGCCACCGGCGCGACGACGACCGCCGACGTGCAGCTCAACAAGCTCGGCACGGGCGAGTGGGCATCGACCACCGGCTGCACGCTCGATCCCAACGTGGCGCCCGGCATGTCGGGCGTGGCCGACGGCCGCTATTGGGCCGGCGTGCACTGCGCTGGTGCCACGATCGAGGGCCGCCCCGCGTGCGATATCGACGCGCAGATCCGCCTCGAGAATTGCACGCAGTAAGCCTACTGGCAGTGCGCGCCCTTGCAGGTCTTCGGCGCCGCGCACGTCACGCCGCAAGCGCCACAGTTGGTCGCGTCGGTGCGCGTGTCCACGCAGGTGCCGCTGCACGCCGTGAGGTTCGCGCTGCACGAGCACGCGCTCGCGACGCACGTCGCCGACGTGGGACACGTGACGCCACAGGCCCCGCAATTGTGCTTGTCGGAGCCGAGGTCGACACAGCCGGCCCCGCAGCGCGTGGCCGGAGCGATGCACGTCGCTCCGCATGCTCCGCCGTTGCAGACGAGACCGCCCGTGCACGACGTCGTACAGCTCCCGCAGTGCGCCGGGTCGCTCGCGAGGGTCGCGCATACGCCGCCGCAGCTCACCGCTCCGCTCGAGCAGGCGCACGTACCGCCGGTACACGACGTTCCGGATGGGCACGCCTTGCCGCAACTGCCGCAATGGCCGGGGTTCGTGGCGACGTCGACGCAGCTGCGTCCGCACTTCGTCGCGGCTCCGCAGCCGGCAGCGCACGCTCCCTCGAAGCAGACCTGATTGGCCGCGCATTCCGCGCCGCAAGCGCCACAGTCGGTCGGCGAGGTCGAGACGTCGACGCACGCGCCGTTGCAGAGGACCTCACCGGACGGGCATACGCATGCGCCGCCGGCGCAGATCATTCCGCTGCCGCAAGCGTTGCCGCAGCGTCCGCAATTCCGTGAGGTCGAGCCGAGGTCGAGGCAGGAGCGGCCGCACTCCGTCAGCCCCGCGCTGCACGCAGCCGCGCAGGTGCCTCCGTTGCAGAAGGGGGTCGGAGCAGCGCACCCGACACCGCACGTTCCGCAGTTCGCAGGGTCGCTTGCAAGGTCGACGCACGCGCCGTCACAGAAGAACGCGCCCTCGGGGCACACGCAGCGACCAGCAACGCAGCTCTGGCTCGCTGCGCAAACGGCGCCGCACGCTCCACAGTCGTGAGGGTCTTCGTCGAGGGAGACGCACGCACGGCTGCATGCCGTGAGGCCCACGCTACACGAGGATGCGCACACTCCGAGATCGCACAGCGGCGTGGGCTCTTCGCAGGCGACATCACAGGTTCCGGTGGCCAGCCCTGGGAAGTCGAGCGCCTGGGTTCCACATGCGACGGCGGCGAGCGCGACCATCGCCAGTGCTGGCGCGACTCGCCTGTAGAGCGCCATTCCACCGAAGAGTACCTCGACGCGGCCTCCGGCAGACATCCGAGCGCATCGTCACAAGCGCGATACGATGGTCGTGACGCAGGGCGGATCCCACCATCGTCCTCCTCATCGTCGTCGGCCTCACGGCTCTCGAACGGCCGCGCGGCAGCGTCGTGAGCAGCGCGGTCGAGGCTGGGCTCGGCGCGAGTGCTCGGGTGCTCGTCGAGGAACGGTCGAGCATCCCGACCGATGCGGACGCGACGTCGACGGCGGAGCGTCTCGGTATCGGTGCGGTCGCCGAGATCACATGGGCGGATCCGACGCGGTCCCGCGCGCACGTGCACGTCTATCTCGCGAGCGACCTCAGCTGGTACGACCAGGACCTCTCGTTCGATGCCGCCGACGCCGTGGAGGACCGCGAGCGCTCCGCCGGTCTGCTCGTGGGCGCGATGATCCGCGCTCGCCAACCAGAGAGGCCCGCGCAGCCGGCGCCTGCACCTGCGCCCATCGTGACGGCTCCTCCGTTTGCCACCGACGAGCCGGGCGGCGCGCCCACCGCGCCGCTCCGTCGACGGCGCTTCGCGATCGAGATCGGCGGGCTCGGCATGGCCGGCGTCGGCGGCGAGGCGCCCGGGCTCGGTCCCGCGATGCGAGCTCGTCTCGTGCTCGATCGATCGTTCTCGCTCCACGGCGGTGTCGCCCTCGGCTTCGGATCGCTGCCGGATGCCGGCGCAACCATGACCACGACGCGCCTCGCGCTCGGTGGCCGCTGGAGCTTCCCGTCGTTGTTCCGAAGCGACGCGGTCGTGCTCGGCATCGGTCTCGAGGGGCTCGTCGTTCATCACGCGCTCACGCGAGCGGCTCCGGAGGCGAGCCGCGATCGATGGCTGGGCGGCGGTCACATCGACGTCGGCGTCGACTGGTCGCTCGGTCCCACCTTCGCCCTCTACGGGGCGCTCGGCTCGGATGTCGTTCTTGGTGCGACTCCCATCACGCTAGCGGGCCAGCGCGTGGCGCAGCTCCCGCCGGTGCGGGCCACGGCGGAGGCCGGCGCGCGGATCAATTTCTGAGAGGTGTCTGGCGCTGGGATGGGCGAGGTACCTTCCCGGCGTGGCTGGTGAGCAACCAAAAGCGCGGCTCCATGTCGTGCGAGACGGCGAGCGAAAGCCGTCGGCCGAGGCAGCCCGCGCAGCGCGCGAGCCTTTGCTCGACGACGCCGAGCTCCTCGGGGCGCTCCAGAACGGCGACGCCGACGCCGCGGCCGCGATGTACGAGCGGCTGCGCCCCAGGGTCGAGTCGACCGTGCGCCGTCTGCTCGGCGCCGGGGACGTCGACCAGCAAGACTGCGTGCAGAATACATTCGTCGAGATCGTGCGCAGCATCGATCGCTATCGAGGCGAGTGCCCGATCGAACACTGGGCCGCGCAGATCGCCGCCAACGTCGTCTACAAGCACATCCGGCGACGCCGCTTGGAGCGCCGGTTCTTCGGCGGCACCGTTCGCCCGTCGGAGCGGCCCGAGCCGGTCAGCTCGTCGAGGCGCATGGTCGCGAAGGACCTGATCGAGCGGGTCCGCGAGAAGCTCGCCGCGCTCGAGCCGCAGAAGGCATTCACGTTCTTGCTTCACGACGTGCTCGGCTTCGACTTGCAAGAGATCTCCGTCATCACGGGCGTGAGTGTCGCCGCCGCGCAGAAGCGCCTCGTCCGGGGTCGCCGCGACGTCCACGCCGAGCTGGCCGGCGACGCCGAGCTCGCGACGCTGGTCGAAGACCTGGGAGATTCACCATGACCGCGCCCAAGCTCTCACGTGCGGCGGCGAAGCTCCTCGCAGCCGAAGAGATCGAGCTCACCGCTCCCTCTACCAAGGAGCGCGAGCAGACCGTCGCGGCGATCAAGGCCGAGCTGTCGCTGCGTGCTCAGCGTGGAAAGCGACGCCGGTGGGCACGTCCCCTCGTCGGGGTCGCCGCCGCAGCCGTCTTGGTCATCGGCGCGAGGACCTGGTCACAACGCGGAGCGGCTCCGGAAATCGCCGGGCCGGCTCACGCGCGGAGCGTCGTCGCGGAGATGGTTCGCGGAGCCGTCTTCGTCGAGCAGAGCGGCGAGCGCGTCGCTCTGCGAGCGACCACGCCCTTGATGCGCGGCTCGACCATCGTTGCGATGGATGGCGAGGCGCTCTTGCTCTTGCCTTCCGGCAGCAAGGTCGATGTCGAGCATGCGACGACCGTCTCGTTGATCGAAGACGGTGAGAGCGAGCTGATGGTGGTCGACCGAGGGG
>JAXDMI010000458.1:0-4053 GCA_034666145.1 Myxococcales bacterium
CGGTGAAGTGGTCGTTGCCGCTGGCGGCCGGCGAGAGCTCGCCGGCCATTGCTGCCGATCGCTTGATCTGGGTGGGCACCACCGACGGTGACGTCGTCGTGCTCTCGGGCAACGGCGTCATCCAGGCTGCGCTCCACACCGGCGGCGCCGTGAAGTCGTCGCCGGCGCGCTCGATGAGCGGGCTCAGCGTGATCGGCAGCACGGACGGAACGCTCTACGGCGTCGATCGCCTCGGCGAGGCCGCAGACGACGCAGGGGCCGACGCGGAGGCCGGCGCGATCGACGACGCAGGCGAGGGCGGCGTCGCCGTTCGTCCGGCACGTGCCGTGTTCAGCCTTCCGCTCACCGCGATCCTGTCGTCTCCCGCGATCGGCGCCGACGGCACCATCTACGTGACCACGACCGCGGGCAAGCTCGTGGCGGTGGCCGCCGACGGCAGCGCGGCGAAGTGGACGGCGACCACGAACGACACGCTCGGATCGTCGCCGGCCATCGCGACCGACGGAACCATCTACGTCGGCAGCTCCGACGGCAAGCTGTACGCGTTCGGCCCGGACGGGGCGATGAAGTGGGCGTTCCCGACCGGCGCTGCCATCACGGGCTCACCGGCCGTCGGCGGCGACGAGACCGTCTACGTCGGCTCTACCGACGGGAAGCTCTACGCGGTCGGTCCCGACGGCACGCAACGCTGGGTCTACGCGGCAGGCGCCGCCATCAACGGAGCGCCGAGCGTGCGCGCCGGTGTCGTGTACGTCGGCAGCGACGACAAGAAGCTGCATGCCGTCGCGACGCCGACGGGCGTTGGCAAGTGGACGTTCGACACGCTCGGCGCGGTGGCGACGCCTGTGGTCGGCGTCGACGGCACCGTCTACGTCGGGTCGACCGACGGAAAGCTGTACGCGCTCACGCCGAGCGGCCTCCTCTTCTTCGCGGTCAACGCGAAGGGCCGCATCCGCAGCGCACCGGCGCTCGGCGACGACGGCACGCTGTACGTCACGACCGACACTGCGGTGGTGGCGATCGGGCCGTGAGCCTACGCGCGAGCGATCGACGCTCGCGCGTGTCGCGAGGCACTCACTTCTCTGTGTGGCACTCGTTGCAGCCGAAGCCCTTGCCGGTCTTCATGTCGAAGGGCTCCTCGCCGAGCATCTGCGCCATCTGCGGGACGACCTTCGACTGCATGAACTTCACGCCGTCCGGCTGGTCCTTCATGAGCTTCACGTAGGCGGCCGGGTCCTTGGAGACCTTCGGCGTGATCTTGGGGTTCGGCATCTTGAACGTGCCGTCCTTGGCGCTGTCACCGTGACACGTCACGCAGGTGATGTTGCCGAAGCGCTTGCTGTCGTATGCGGCGAACTCCACCTTCATCTTCGGGAGCACCGTCGTCTTCATGAACTCGAGGCGCTGGTCGTGGTTCATGTCCTTCCACGCGAGCGGCCCGCCGGCCGCCGGACCCGTCGTCGCGGGCGGGGGCGTGGTCGGCGGCGGATTGGTGGGCATGCCCGTGGGAGGCGAGGGGGGCGTGACCGCCTCGGGCTGTCCACCGCCGCACGAGACGGCTGCCGGCAGCGCAGCGGCGAGACCGACGAGGAGGAGCCCAACCAGCTTGTTCGCAGAAATCATCGGCCGCACTTTCCATCGCTCGCGCGCCGCCGACAAGTATTTCTGCACGGAACAATGTGTCGCAACGCCGTGAACCATTGCCACGTCTGGTGCGTGCACTTGATGTGCACGTCACCACGCGTTGCCATTGCCGCCCGTCGTGCAGGTGCGGACTGGATCAGTGCAGCACGAAGTTGTTCAGCGCCTGCACCAGCACGCCGACGATGCTCTCGCCCGCGATGCCGCCTGCCGCGATGGCCACGATGTAGCGCTCCGCCCACGCCTTGTTCACGCGCGTGGCGACCTCGCCGAACACTGCGCCGGTGAACATCGCGAGCGGATAGAAGAAGGGGAGCACCATGCCGAGGCCGATGCCGGTCGGCGACGGGATCCACTTGCGGTGCTTCTTCGGCGCGACGAGCTCCGCGATGGCGAGCACCGCGCCGATGAGGAGACCCCAACGGATCGCCACCTGTGACATCGGGTGGAGGTTGCCGAGCCCGTACTTGAAGACCTCGGCGACGGCCTTCCATTGCTGTGCGCCTGGCGCGGGGAACGCCGGCGCCTTCGTATCGGTGCCGATGAGCACGCTCGCGTCGGGGACGAGCACGAAGTAGCAGAGCGTCGTCGCGATGGTGCCCGTGAGGATGCCCGCGGCCTGCGCGAGGAACTGGCGACGCGGGCTGGCACCCAGCAAGTAGCCACATTTCAGGTCGTTGAGGAGATCCGCGCTCGAGAGCGATGCGCTCGCCGTGATGGCTGCAGTCTGCAAGTTGGCGGTGGAGCTCTGCGGGATGAGCACGCCGTACGTGAGCTGCATGATCTTCCCGAGCGGACCACCGGGCGTGATGTCGCTCTCGCCGGTCGCGCGACACGCGACGAGCGCGAGGATGAACGTCATCGCCACGGCGAGCACGCCGAGGTGCAGCGGGATCTCGAACGTGCGCCAGGCGACGATCACGACGCCGGTGCCGGCGATGACGATGCCGCTCGCGAACCACTTGTAGGGGACCTCGACGTCGTCGGGGCGCACGCCGTGCGGATCGGCGGCAACGGCGGCGGCATCGGCGTCGGCCTTCGCTTGCCGCTTCTTCTTGCTCGGGATGAGCCCGTCGACGGCGCGCACGATGGTGCGCCACTGCGCGAGGAACGCGACGAGGCCGCTCGAGACGAGGATCGGCGCGCCCGTCCAGATCCCGATCTCCTTCCACGAGCTTCCCGGCTTGGTGACGGCACCGACCTCGATGCCGACCGCGTTGACCCACAGCGCGTCGAGGGCGGGCGGAGCGAGGAACACGGTGAGGATGAGGCCGCCGACCACCATCCAGAACGTGATGCGAACGCCGACCAGGATGCCGGCGAAGAGAAGCGCGACGCCGTGATCGAGCTTGATGTGGAAATCGCTGAGCTGGAACGGCGCGCCGTCGTGATGGAGCTTCGGCGGACCGGCATTCAGCATGCGATGCGTCCACGACTCGGGGAGCACGCGCGGGATCCAGTCGAAGATGTTCGACTGACCCGGCAGGAGCGTGTCGCGCATCACCTTGCCGGTCTTGGGATCGATGCCGACCTTGCGGATGTCGAGCTCCTTGAGGAGCGGGACGAGCGCGGAGAAGCCGGCCATCGCGAAGAGGACACGCGCGCGCTTGATCGCCTCCTCGCCGTGGCTGTAGAGGCCTTGCAGCGTGACGGCGGCGGCGGTGCCGGAGGGGAAGCGGAGGCGCTCGCGATTGATCATCGTGCGCTTCATCGGGATGGCGAGGACCACGCCGAGCGCCGCGAGAAAGAAGATCCACATCGCGACCGCCGGCCACGCGATGTTCGTTCCGCCGGGGACGTCGGACGTCACGGTGAGAAGGAGCATCGCGGGGAGCGCGGTGATGGTGAGGAAGCCGGTGGCGTAGCCCGCGGACGATGCCGTCGATACGGCGCACGTGCTCTCGAGGATGGAGAGGCGTCCCTTCACGAGGCCCGCGGTCTGGAGCGAGCTCCACACGGCATACGTGAGGATGCACGCGGTGAGGTTCACGCCGAGGAACCACCCCGTCTTGAGCCCGATGTACACGTTGGTGAACGCGAGGAAGAAGCCGAGCACGGTGCCCATCACGATGGCGCGTGCGGTGAGCTGCGGAGCGTTGCGGCGATAGGCGCGCGCGTACCACTCGGCCTCGTCGAACTGGGCGACCTCCTCCGGCGGGATGTCGAGCGGCTTGCTCGCCTCGAGCTCCTCGGGTGTCTCGGCGGGCTTTTGGAAGAAGCTCACGAAGCGCTATCTAGCCCGGATCCGAGCGGAAAAGTGCGCCGCCGCGTGCGGCTCTGGGCGCCTGCAGGAGGTGACCTCGACAACGACCTTGACAGCAACCAACCGGTCGGTAGATTCATGCGCGTGCTCACCGACGCGCTCGCCGATCGCCTTCCCCGGTCCTGGAGTGCCGCGTTGGATCAGCTCCG
>JAXDMI010000459.1:0-7920 GCA_034666145.1 Myxococcales bacterium
CCTCGTGCACGCCGCGACAGTGCTCGGCGATGTGCTCGAGCCGCCGCTTGTCGTGGCGATGGAGGACGGTGCCGCTCAGCGTGACGATGCCGTCGGTCACCTTGACCTCGACGTCGCTCGCATCGACGTGGCCCTGATGCGCGATCGCATCGCAGACGTCGTCGCGCGTGCGCTCGTCGGAGCGCTTGTAGCCCTTCGGGCCCTTGCCCCAGTGCGGGCCGCGGTCCTCTTCGGCCGCGCCCATGCCCATGTCCGTGCCCTGGAAGCCGTAGCCTTCGCGGCCGCCCATCTGGCCCATGTTCACGCCGCTCGCACGATCCGATTCCCAGCCCCAGTAGCCGCGACCGGTGGTCTCGCCGCCGCCGGGTCCCATGCGCCCGCCGCGATCGACCACGTTGCCGAAGTGACGAGGTCCGAGGCCCGCGGGAGCGCCGTACGCACGATCGCGCTGGCGCGGCAGGCCGCCGAAGTCGTTGCCGGTGAAGCCGCGCCCCGACGGCGCGCCGGATGTCCCGTAGCCGCCGCGTTCGCGCTCGTGGCGCTCGCGCTCGCGGTCGCGATCGGCACCGTAGCCCCCGCTCCAGCGCTGGTTGGGAACGTGTCCGGGGGTGTCCTCGGTCAGGAAGCCGCCGTCGTCGTGATCCTCGTGACGTCCCTCGGCGGCATATCCTCCACCGGCGTAGGCGTTGCCATATTCGGTATCCCCGGGATAACCGCTTTGCGGCGCATAACGCCCATATCCATTTTGGCTATCGTATCCACTTTGGGTATAGCCGCCCGGATTGGGATATCGACCTTGGTTGGGATATCCGCCTCGCGGATCTCCGCTGCCTTCGGCGAAGCCGCCGCGTCCGCTGGCGCCGCTCCAACCGCTGCCGCCCATGTCCTCGTTGCGGTCGAACGGGCGGCCGGGCTCGCCACGCTGGCGCTCGGGCGGTCCGGCCTCGCGAACGCGACCGTCGCGATCTCCACGAGGCACGTCGCCGCGACCGCTACCGCCACCGTCGCGCCCGTCGTTCCTGCTACCCATGCGTGAGCTGCGATCGTCCTGACGGTTGCCCATGGCGTGTCTCCTCTCGTGTCGGTCGTTCGTCTGCGTCGTGGTTGGTGCTCGCTCCGCGACGTTCGACACGTCACGGGCGGACCGGCGTTTGGTGCAACGCACGTACCCCGCGGACATTCGACCGGGCGCGGTGGGATCGCTGCGGTGCCAGGGAGCGCGAGAGTAACGGCCGGCGTGAGCGGCGAGGCGGAGTGCCACGCGGGAGGCATTTCGCGTCGGACGCGCACCAGCTAGGATCGTTCGATGCGCAAGCCTTCACTGTCCGTGGACACCTTCGTCGCCGCGCTCTCGGTCCTCGGAGCGCTGGGCGCAACGGCGACTGCGACGGGTTGCAGCAAGGCGGACCACGCATCGGTTGCACCCGAGCCCGCATCGGCTGCGGCGACGGCCGCGCCGAAGACGGAAGGCGCGCCCGCTGCGCCTGCGGAGCAACCTGTGCCGGCGGCTGTCCCGGCCGCGGCGCCCGGCGCAGATCCGGCCGCGGCCGGGCAAGCCGCGGACGAAAAGAAGCCGGCCGCGCCGCCCGCGAGCCCCCAGAAGGCTGCCGTGGCTGCGCCCGTCGGCGCGACCGCGCTCGACGGTGGCGTGAAGCGCGCAGCGGACAGCGACGACAAGAAGAAGGCGGGAATGTCGTGCGGCGCCGGCATGTGCAGCGCGGACATGAAAAAAGGGAGTGGCAACTAGACGCGCGGCGCGCGCCGCGTCGTCACGTGAATCATCACGTGCCCCTCGGTCGAACGGTCACGTGATCCTCAGGTGAACCACTCGCCTGGGACGTCGCCGCGAAAGCACGTGATGGTGCGAGGCTTGCGGACGCCGGAACCATGCGCGCGCACGGGTTTTTCGGGCGTGCCCTCGGCGATTCCCTCCGCGGCGCTCCAATCCGGCGTGTGTCCCGGCAAGAGCCCGCGCAACCCGCTCTGGATCGCGCCGATGATGAACGTGTGACCTGCGACGCGCGCGCCGAGGCCGTCGGCGAGCCGCCGCGCGAAGTCATGGCCGGCCGTCGCCCCGAACGCCTCGCAGGTGCGGAGCCAGAACAGCGCCTCGCCGCCCGGCAGGAGCCGCTCGCGTACCGCAGCGATGCGCGGCTCGAGACGATGACCGGGCGCGAGCGCGCGGGCATCGAGCACGTCGCGATCGACGAGCGCGCGTCCCCATTGCCCATGACCCCAGTACTGGATCTCGGCGATGGGCCGGGACGGCTCGTAGCGCGCGAGCCACCCCAGCGCTTCGTCCCAGCTCGTCGCGCCGAACGTGCCGTCGAGACGACCGAGCCCGCGATAGAGCACCGAGCCCGCGCCCCACGCCGTGGACAGCCCGACGGGCGCGTGCGTTCCCACGCACGTGCGGTCGTAGACCATGAGGCGCAGTCCGTTCATGCCGCGGGCCCCGCGTCGGGATCGAACGAGGTGATCTGCTCGACGGTCCGCTCGGGCGCGTCCACCTGGAGGAAGTGCGAGGCGTCGTCCATCCAGACCAGCTCGGAGCCGGGAATGTCGGCGTGATAAAGCGGTCCGAACTCCGCGGGCACCATCACGTCCTTGCGGGCGTAGAGGATCCTCGTGGGACACGGGAATGCCTCGCCGCGCGTCACGCGTGCGCGGAGCTCGCCGATGATCTTCGCGTGCTCGTGCGGGTCGACGCTCTGGTGGAGGATGCGCGCGAAGACACGTGCGCCGTCCATGGTGGAGAAGAGGCCGCCGTACTCCGCCGCCTCCTCCTGGCTCATCATGTCGTTACGGAGATAATGCACGTTCTTCGCGACGAACGTGGTCGGCCAGCGATGGCTCACGCTCGCCACCATCGACGCGAGCACGCCGCCGAGGACCGGCGCGCCGAGGAGCACGTTGAGCGTGCGCGTGCGGGCCGACGGATACCCCGGTGCGTGCATCAGCACGAACCGTCGCGCGAGGTGCCGGCCGTGCGCGGCACCATCGAGCAGCGCCCGCACCGCATAGAGACCGCCCAGCGAATTGCCGACGAGATAAACGGGCTCCGCGGTGACCGAACGCACGTACGCGGCGAGGAAGCGCGCGACGTTCGCCACCGAATACACGAGGTCGAGCGGCTTGTCGGTCGCGCCCGAGCCGACGAGGTCGGGGACGAGCACGCGGTAGTGCTTCGCGAGCGGCTCCATCACGTAGCGCCACGAGTACGACGACGTCATCAGCCCGTGAACCAGGACCAGCGGAGGTCCCTTCCCGAGCGTCTTGTGGCGAACGTTTACGCGCCGCGCGTGGCCTTCTTCGTCGTCGAACGCGACCTCGACGAAGGCGTCGGGCACCTCGTAGTAGGGATGAGGCCAAGGCCCTTTCGCCGGGAGCATCAGGATTCCATCTTGGTGCACCTTGGCGCCCCATGGAGCGGCAAATCGCATCGACCCGTATTTCGCCGGGTCGTGGTATCGATCGTGTCGCCATGAACGGCGGTCAGAGAGGCGCAGTGCATACCGAGGTCTGGATGGCGGTCGCACGCCATACGCCGCTCGGCATCCTGTGCGATCTCGACGGAACGCTCGTCCCATTCGCGAGCTCCCCGGAAGACGCGCGGCCCGACGCCGACGCCGTCGCGCTCGTCACCGAGCTCGCGTCGCTGCCCGGCGTCACCGTCGCGATCGTCAGCGGGCGACCGAAGGATTGGCTCGAGAGCTTCTTCCCGGGCGATCAGGTCTTCCTCGTTGCCGAGCACGGCGCCTATCGACGCGGCGCGGGCGCGTGGGAGAACGTCGGCGACCTCGATCCGGCTCCGCTCGCGAGCCTCGCCGAAGAGCTCGAGGCGCTCGTGGCACGTCACGCCGGCGCGCTGCTCGAACGGAAGAACACCACCGTCGCGCTCCACTATCGCAACGTGCGACGTGGTCGCCGCGGCGAGCTCCTCATCGAAGCGTTCGGCATCATCGATCGCTTCGTCGCGCGCCATCCCGCGTACGAGCGCCTCGAGGGCGTGCTCGTCGCCGAGGTCCGTCCCGCGTCGGTGAAGAAGTCCTCGGCCGTCCCGTGGATGCGCGAGAAGGCCGGCCCCGGCGCGCGCCTCGTGTGCATCGGCGACGACGTCACCGACGAGCACATGTTCCAGGTGTGCGAGCCGCAGGACGAGTCCATCGTCGTGCGCACCGCCGAGCCGCGACGCACTGCTGCGCGCTGGGAGCTCACCAACTCCGACGAGGTCCGCGCGGTCCTGCGTTACTTCCACGGCGTTCGCACCGGACAGACGCCGCCGCCCATCGTGCTCCCGCGCGAGACGGCCCGGCCTCAGGCGCCGTCGAGCGCGCAGGATCGCGGTCTGCTCGTCATCTCCAATCGACTCCCCGATTTCCGTCATGTCGAAGGCGACGAGGTCGGCGACCGAAAGAAGAACGTGGGCGGCCTCGTCTCCGCGCTCGAGCCGGCGCTCCGTGCGCGCGGCGGCATGTGGCTCGGCTGGAGCGGCAAGACCGTCCCAGACAGCGAGCCCATCGAGAGCGGCATCATCGAGAGCGGCACCGCGCAGTTCGCCTGGGTCGACTACAAGGAGTCCTGGTACCGCGGGTACTACTCGGACTTCTGCAACGGGACGCTCTGGCCTCTCTTCCACTCGTTTCCGTCGCGCGTGATGTTCTCCGACGACTCCTGGGCCTCGTATCAAGAGGTCCACGAGCACCTCGCCGACTACGCCGCGCGCCTCGTCGGACCGCGCGCCATGCTCTGGGCGCACGACTATCACTTGCTCCTCTTCGCGAAGGCGATGCGCCAGCGCGGGCACACCGGGCCGATGGGGCACTTCCTCCACATCCCGTTCCCGTCGTACGACATCTTCTCGATGATGCCGTGGGCGAGTCAGATCCTCGACGCCCTGCTCGACTTCGATCTGCTCGGCTTCCACACGCCGCAGCACGTCGCGAACTTCCTGTCGTGCGCCTCGGCGATGCTCCCCGCGAAGGTCGCCGACGACGTGGTCCAGCATCGCGGTCGTTCGACGCACGTCGCGGCGATGCCCATCGGGATCCTCCCCGATGCGTTCCAGGAGACGCCGGAGCAAGCGGTGGTCGAAGAGATCGAGGGGCTCATGCGCTCGCTCGGCGACTCGAAGCTGGTGCTCGGCGTCGATCGCCTCGACTACACGAAGGGCATTCCGGAGCGGCTCATCGCGTTCGGCAAGCTGCTCGAGAAGTTCCCGGAGTGGCGCGGCAAGGTCTCGCTCGTGCAGGTGTCGGTGCCGTCGCGCGCCGACGTGCCGCTCTATGCCGAGCAGCGCGCGTCGATCGAGACCATCGTCGGCCGCATCAACGGCGAGTTCGGCGAGGCGGCCTGGGTGCCCATCCGCTACCTCTATCGCTCCTACGCGAAGGGCCAGCTCGCGCAGCTCTATCGCGCAGCGAGCGTCGGCTACGTCACGCCGCTTCGCGACGGCATGAACCTCGTCGCGAAGGAGTACGTCGCCGCGCAGGACAGCGAGAATCCCGGAGTCTTGCTGCTCTCGCAGTTCGCAGGCGCGGCGGTGGAGATGCGCGACGCGGTGCTGACGAACCCGTATCACGCCGAAGGAATGGCGCGCGATCTCGACCGTTCGCTGCGCATGGAGCTCGATGAGCGTCGCTCGCGCCACACCAAGCTCCTCGCTTCGGTGCAGCGCTCGAACGCCGTCACGTGGGCCGAGGGATTCCTCGACGCGCTCAACGCCTGCCGTTGAAGCCTGCCGTTGACGTATCCTGGCGCTCGATGCGCGACCGCCCCACGATCGTCTGTTGTCTCACGCGCTCACTCGTCCTCGCGACGATCGCCTCGCTCGCAGCATGCGGCGGCGGATGGGGCTCCGGCACGAAGTGGGTCGAGCAGCCGCTGACCGAGGACGATCACTCGACGTCGGTCGGACCGGCACCCGAAGGCGAAGGCATCCCCGGCGGCGCCGCTGCGCGCCCCGGCTCGCGCACGCTCGGTGGACCGCGCGCGCGCACCGCGAATCAGGCCGATCGCTCGGGCGGAGGCGGACGCCCGCTCGGCACGTTCCGCAACACGTATTACGACTTCCCTCGCGAGGCCGATCACAGCGGCGCCTCCGTGTCGCTCATGAACGCGACGTGCCAGCCCATCGCGCAGGTGCCGCGCACGTTCTTCGAAGCGGTGTGCGTCCAAGGCTCCGGGACGCTCAAGCGCGGCGGCACGGTGAGCTTCTCGAAGCGCGATTGTCCCTGCGCCGAGGTGTGTCCGCGCACGGGGCAGAAGATCTGCTTCGACGCGCTCGATCCCGCGGCATTTCCTTGGGGTCGTGGCGCAGCCGGCACGCCCATCACACCGATGAGGACGCTCGCCGCCGACACGGCGGTGCTTCCGATGGGCACCGTCGTCTACATCCCCGAGCTCGACGGTGCGCCCCGGAGCGACGCTGGTGACGTCATCGACGGCTGCTTCGTGGTCGAGGATCGCGGACTGCGCGTCCAGGGCGAGCACGTCGACATCTTCACCGGGTTTCCCGCCAACACCGCGCTCTTGAACGAACGCGTGCCGAGCAATCAGGGCGTGACTGTGGTCGTCTCCGCGCCCCGATGCGCACACCTGTCTCGGCGATGAACCGTTGCCGCGTCGCACGACGCCTTGCGCCGTGCCACACTGATGGCGTGGACGGATCGCCGACACCTCCGACGCCCTATCGCGACGGTAAGGCGCTCGCGGACATCATTCCGCCGGACCGCCGGCGCGAGAAGGCGATCGCGCTCGTCGGCGTGAGCATGGTGGCGGGTGTCGCGCTGTGGCTGACCGGCCTCTGGGTGATCGAGACGCTGACGAGCGGCGACCCCGAACCGATCCAGGTCGTGCAGACGCCGGGCTACGTCGCCGGGATCGTCCCGCGCTCGACGCTGAGCGGCCCCGGCGGGCTCGTCGCGATGCCTCCGCCGAAGCGCTCGGTCGTCAACGTGTGGCTCCAGGGCTGTAGCGATTGCATGCCCGCGTTCGAAGCGATGGCGCAGCTCGAGAGCGAGGGCGGTCTGAACGTCGCCGGTCCGATCATCAACGTCGCGTACGGCGAGGCCGACGAGACCTGGGCTCGTCGATACGGCGTCGGGAAGAACCTCGTCTTCGATCCCGGCGGCGGGAGCGTCGTGAAGCCGCTCGGCATCGGCACGTTCACCACGCTGGTCGTCGAGCCCGACGGCACGATCATCCATCGCGATCGGCCGGACCGCGCCGGCTACGTATCGCGCGTCCGTGCGGCGATGGCATTCGGAACGGCGAGCTGGGTGGCCAACAATCCGGACCCGCCCACCGTCGATGAGTCGCCAGACGTTGCCGGCGAGCTCGACTCGGCCGCGGTCCAGCGAGTGATCGCGGAGCACCGCGCTGCACTGAAGCGCGCGTGCTGGGATCGCGCCGACCGCGAGAACGTGCCGAGCCACGCCAGCGTCGTCGTCACGTTGACCGTCGGCACCGACGGCCGCGTCACGCAGATCTCGTCGCGCGGCGACGATCCCATCATCGCCAAGTGCATCGAAGCGCAGGCAAAGCGGTGGGTATTTCCGCGCCCTTCTGCGGCGACGTCCGTGAACATCCCGTTCAAGTTCCTCCAGGAGTGACGCTCGCCAGTCGCTCGCGGTACGCTGACCGATCGATGCGTCGTCGCCTTTACGGCCGGGTTGCCGCGACGTCGTCGCTGCTTCTGGCCGTCGTGGTGCTCGATGCCTGCGGCGGCGGCGGCAGCACCCGCAGCAGTGACGGCGGAAGCAGTACCGCCACCGTCGGCGACGGTGCTCCCGATCTCCACGACGTCGCGCCGAAGAACGACGCGGACGGCGCGCTCGGCGACAGCGCCGCAAGCGGCGACGGCAGCAGCGTCGACGGAAGCCATGCGACGAACGACGGAGGCAGCGACGCGCAGAGCGA
>JAXDMI010000460.1:0-3127 GCA_034666145.1 Myxococcales bacterium
CCGTCGACGTCGTGCGCTCGATCGCGAAGCACGGGCCACGTCGATTCTATGCCTTGAATACAGGCGTCTCGACGGTGCGGGCATTGAAGCCGGCCGCCGACGAGCTCGCCTCCGAAGGCCTCGTGCTCCGCTACACCGACGTCCTCGCCGTGATGGGGCCGATCGAGAGCGAGCTCGCCGAGCAAGAGGGGGGCACGCACGCCGACGAGATCGAGACGTCGATCATGCTCGTCCTCGCGCCGGATCGCGTCGACATGACGAAGGCCGTGAAGGACTACGACAACCGAACTGCGAAGCGGCCCGGTGGGCTCACGCGGAATCCCGACGGTCCCGGCACGTACTCGCCGACCGGCACCTTCGGCGACCCCACGCTCGCGAGTCGCGAGAAGGGGCGCAAGGTCGTCGAGGCGCTCCTCTCCGCGGTCATCGCCGAGATCGGCGACCTTCGCGCTTTGGCCACGCCTGCGGCCGGCGCGCTCTGAGAGCTCGGGCGCGCCGCGTCGCAGTCGGGTGGCCGCTCAATGGCACTCGCGCGGTCGTGGGGCGCGCGGATCGACCCCGCACGTCGCGTACGTGCAGTACTCCGCATTACAGGCCGGAATCACCTCGCACGCGTCACTGTCTTTCGCATGGTCGACGACGCATCTGACCCAGGCACTGTGGGCCGCGCCGCAGTCGCGTGTGCGGCGCCCGTCTTCGAGGCAGTTCGGCATACACGTCCCGAACGTGCAGCGAAGGCAGTCGAAGCTGCGATTGCAATAACGAGTGCACGATGCAACTTGTTCCGGATCCGGGGCCGGCGGCAACGGGAGAGGTGCGGAGTCGTACGCGCACGCGGGCCATTTGTTCGATAGGACGGGCGTCGTCGAAGGTGTCGGTGTCGAAGCCGAGGTCGAAGGCGTCGCCGTCGAACCGGTGGGCGCCGACTCAGCCGGGGTCGACGACGACGCCTCGTCGACAGTCTTCCCGCCGCACGCCATCATCGCCACCGCCACCGCCGGCGCCAGCGCCACGAGCCCGAGAACCATCGAGGGGATGCGCGTTTTCACGGAGCCCGCCGAAGCAATCGACGTGCCGCACGGCGGCCATAGCGCCAGTGTCGATCGTGTGCAGGAAGCGCCGTCTCGGCTGTCGTTTCCGTGCGTCACCTGTAGCCCGCAGATCCCTACGGCTCGGAACCCTCGTTCACAGGACGGTGACCTTCACGCCGAGGTGCTCGGCCTCGCGCACCACCGTCGAGATGCCCTCGGCGATCGACGCATGAACCAGCTCGTCGGCCGCGCCGATCCATGCGAGCGCTTCGCGACGCGGCGTGTTGCCGAGGAAGCGAACGTCGATCTGCCATTCGCGCGCGAGCTTCTCGAGACGTGCGCGCTCGGGGCCGTCGCCGATCACGACGAGCACGGGATGTCCGACGCGCTGACCCGCGACGTAGTCGATGACGCGATCGACGCGCTTGCTGCGCACGAGGCGTCCGGCGCAGACGAACAGCGGCCGCTTGCCGACGGCATTCCTCCGCGCACGGACTTCTTCCCGGACGTCGATCATCGCGAGCGGGCTCGGCGCGATCACCGACATCGCGCGTAGCTTCGCGGCATCTTCGCCGTCGAGCGTTCCGGCGAGCCTGTCGAGCAACGGCTCGGACACGAACCGCCACGTCGTTGCACGACGCAGGAGACGTCGCACCACCGAGAGGCGAACGGCACGCGGTGACGCGGCGAGCAAGCGGATGTCGCCGCCGTGAGAGACGACCTCGAGCGGCACGTCGTAGAGCGCCGCCGACGTCACCACCGGAAACGCCGAAGGCACGCTCCAGTGCGCGATGATCCGATCGGGGCGCGCGCCCTTGACCTGCGTGGCGGCTCGGACCATCCAGGCTGCGCTCTCGAATGCGCGCCACGGCTTCTCGCGGAGCCGAAACGCCGCACCTGGCCAACCGAACGCGCCACCGGCATGCGGGGTCACGACCGTGACGCGGTGCCCCGCGTTCTCGAGCTCGGTGACCTCGGCCTTCACGAAATGCCCGGCCGGATCGCCGTCGTACGACGGGTAGCTGGTGGTCACGACGCAGATGGAGCGCGGCGCGTCATCCTGCGAGCGGGCGAACGGGGGCGTGTCGGACGGCAAGGGCTCCGCGATTTAGCGCGAATACCGCCGCGGGCGCCATCGGAACGAGCGAGGAGGCGTGCTAATCATTTTCTCCTCATGGACATGCCCGCACCGGTGGCCGACAGCGATTCCCGCCGCATTCAGGGACGGATCTTCTACGTCACCGAGGACGCGGCTCTGCTCGAGAAGCAGCTCGCAGGCGAGGATCTCGCCTTCGATCCGGAGCGCCAGCTCGTCTCGAACATCTCCACCGACGAGCTCACGCCGGGCTGGGTTTGTTACTACTACGACGAGACGCTCGCTCGTTACTGCCTGGTCGGGCTCCGCGGCGGCAAGATCGGCAAGGACGCGATCAAGGGCGGCGGCTTCGGCGTCATCGTCAGCGGCATCTCGAAGGGCTGCGGCTCGAGCCGTGAGACCGCGCCGTACAGCGAGCTCAAGGCGGGCGTTCAGCTCGTCATCGCGAAGAGCATCGAGAAGATCTACAAGCAGAACGCGCAGAACATCGGCCTGCTGACCTCGACGGACTTCGGTCTCATCCAGCGCATCGAAGCCGGCGAGGCCATCCCGGTCTCCGAGTTCACGAAGGGCCTCGACGCCATCAGCGCATCGATCGTCGAGCACGGCGGCCTCTTCGCGTACAACCGCGCGCGGCTCGCAGGCGAGGTCACGCCGCCCACCATCACCACGCCTGCGCGACCGATGACGCTCTGCGAGAAGATCCTCGCTGCGCACGTCATCA
The DNA here is from genome assembly GCA_034666145.1 of Myxococcales bacterium. Lineage (GTDB taxonomy): Bacteria > Myxococcota_A > Polyangia > Polyangiales > Polyangiaceae > Labilithrix. The sequence goes on from JAXDMI010000460.1 coordinate 2,852, forward strand.
CCGATGCAAAGAGCGGCGTCACGGGCGTCACCGCGGTGAAGCCCGGCGATGCGTTCTTCGCGCGCACCGACGTCCGCTTCTCGCACGAGTACGTCACGCCGATGGCCGAGTCGCTCTTCGTGGCCGAGATGGGCAAGGACGCGAAGGTGACGGATCCCGCTTCCGTGTGGGCATTTCGTGATCACCTGACGTTCCTCGATCTCGTCATGCCGAAGGCGCATCGCGACATGGGGCTCAAGGAGACCGCCGAGAAGCTCGCCACCGTGCAGGAGGACT
>JAXDMI010000461.1:0-8881 GCA_034666145.1 Myxococcales bacterium
GATCCGTGATCGGAGAGTCGCGATGGAGCTCGCCTCGGTGGGCTCGTCCGAGAGCACGCAGGTCGCGCGTGACGCTCATGGGGTGGGTGACCATCGCGAGCAGGCGCATGCGCCCCTCGCATCGCGGGCACGCGAGCGCGTCGAAGCCGAACGTCCTCTTCAAGAGCTCCGCCCACGGGCGATACGGACTTCGCAAATGTCGGCGACGGCCGCTGGCCCGGGCCACCCTCGAAACCGTCCGGGACAGCACTACGTTGGGCTCAAGTCTGCGAGATTGCTCGAAGCCGATCTTGGCCTGCGGCGTGCTGAACAGCGCGGCATGGACGGAATCAACAAGGTCATGATCCACGGCAACCTCGGCGCGGACCCGGAGCTCCGCATGCTTCCCGGCGGCACAGCCATGCTCAAGCTGCGCGTCGCCACCAACGAACGTTGGGTCGACAAGCACGACGTGAAACAGGAACGGGTCGAGTGGCACCGCGTGACGCTCTTCGGGCGTGGCGCGGAGGGCCTCGCGAAGTTCGCGCGGAAGGGGCTGGCGGTCTTCGTCGAGGGACGACTCCAGACCAGCTCCTACGAGAAGGACGGGCAGAAGCACTACAGCACGGAGATCATCGCCGATCGCGTGACGGCGACGAGCTCGCCGCGCAGCGCTTCGGATCGGGCTCCGGCCGGCGCTGACGCTCCGTTCGGCGACGTCCAACCGGGTGTGCTCAACGGCAGTCGCCCGCGAGCTCCGGCGGCGCCGGCGCTCACCGACATCCCGTTCTGATCGCCATTCCGATCGCGACGACAGCGGCGCGTGCGCCGGGGTCCATGGGATTGTCGCCCCGCCTTCCACTCCACCGATCGACGGCGTCGATCATGATTGGCGGGCGCAGGTCCCACGGATCCCGGCCACGCGGGACGCTCAGCGCGAGCGAGGCGCGCTGCTGCGGAAGGTGCTCCAGTCGAGATGGAGCTTCCGCATCTTTCCGCGCAGCGTGTGCGGATTGAGGCCGAGCAGATCGGCCGCGCCGCCTCTTCCCTCGATGCGCCCACCTGCGAGAGCGAGGGCGCTCTCGATGTGCGTCCGCATCGCGTCGTCGAGCGTCGGGAACGTTCCCGGATCGTAGGGAACGGCGGGCGAGCCATGCGGAGAGGTCGAGCCGTGCGGGATTGCAGCTTCGAACCTTCCAGAGTCACCGAGCGCTGCCGCGACCTCGAGACGATGGCCGCGGCCCAGGATGGCTGCGCGCTCGATCACGGCGGCGAGCTCGCGAACGTTTCCCGGCCAAGAGTATTGCTGCAGCGCCGCGAGCTCCTCCGGCTTCGGCACGAGCGGGATTCCCGTGAGCCGCAGGCCGGCTCGCTGGGCGAAGTGGGTCGCCAGCGGCGGTACGTCCTCCATGCGATCGCGCAGCGGCGGGATCCGCACCGAGAAGACGCTGATGCGGTACCAGAGGTCCTCGCGGAACTGCGCGGTGGCGCACATGGCGCGGAGATCCCGATGCGTGGCGGTCACTACGCGGACGTCGACGCGCGTCGTCTTCCCCGAGCCGACGCGCTCCAGGGTCCCGTCCTGGAGGACGCGCAGCAAGCGGACCTGCGCGGCGAGCGGGAGCTCCGCGACCTCGTCGAGGAAGAGCGTGCCGCCGTCGGCGCGCTCGAACCACCCGAGGCGCGTGGCGGTCGCGCCGGTGAAGCTGCCGCGCTCGTGGCCGAAGAGCTCCGAGTCCACGAGCTCCGGTGCGATCGCTCCGCAGTTGACGCGGATCATCGGTCCGCGCGCTCGAAGCGACCGCGCATGGATCATCCGGGCGATGAGCTCCTTTCCGGAGCCCGTCTCTCCTTCGAGGAGCACCGGTGCGTCCGTTGCCGCCACGCGCTCCACTCTCGCGACGACCTCGCGCAGGCCCGTGCTCGCGCCGATGACGTCACTATCGTGGACGATGGATCCATCAAACTCGACGGGCGCCGCCGTTGCCGGCGCTGGCTCGTTCGCGATCTCGGTGCGCGACGACGTGGAAAGTGCCGTTGAATTGGCAAGATCAAGGTAGCTGGCACTGCGCGTGCTAACGGCGCTCATGTGTCCACTATAACGGATTCTCGTTCGTCAAACAAGAAGCGGGGTCTGGGCGGCGGGCTGGCAGTCGCCCTCCTCCTCCTCACCGCTTCGGAGAAAGCGCTCGCCGCGGGCGACTGCTCCGCCCTGACCAACCCGATCTACGGGCTGGGCGGGAGCTCCACGAAGCCGCTCATCGGAAAGGTCGCGGCCGGTCTCGCTGCGGCGACCGTACCCGCGACCATCGTGTACCAGGCGCCCGGCGCTTGCGTCGGCATCAACGGGCTCATCGCCAACACGCTCCTCACCGGCACGGCCAGCTACTGGGACACGACGGGCAAGGAGCAATCGTGCGCCCTCCCGGTCGCCGGTCAGCCGATCGACTTCGCCAGCATGGGCAACTCGGCGCCGTCGTGTCCCGGCGTCGCAGCGCTCCCCGCAGACATCGGTGACTTCCTCGGGCCGGTCAACACGTACAACCTGATCGTTCCGGTCGCCTCGAGCCAGACCACGATCAGCTCGGAGGCCGCGTACTTCGTCTTCGGCTTCGGGCAGCTCGGTCAGGCGCAGCCTTGGGTCGACGAAGCGCAGCTCTACCGCCGCGATGCGAACTCCGCGGCGCAGCTGTTCATCTCGCTCGCCACGGGCGTGCCCGTCGAGAAGTTCAAGGGCATCGACACGAAGAACAACGCCGGCACCATCACGGGCGTCGCGCAGTCGTTGAAGCCCGAGGCCGCCATCGGCCTCGTCTCGGGTGAGGTGGCAGACGCCAACCGCGCCACGGTGCGAACGCTCGCCTACCAGCACAAGAACCAGCACTGTGGATTCACGCCCGACTCGACGCCGACCGCGTTCGACAAGAAGAACGTGCGCGAGGGGCGCTATCACATCTGGGCGCCGCTCCACTTCTTCGCGAAGATCGACGCGCAGAAGAAGATCGTGAACCCCGAGGTGGCGAAGCTCCTCGGCTACTTCACCGGCGAGGTCGACGCGCCCAGCAACGTCGACATGCTCTCCATCGAGATCTCGTCGGGCAACGTTCCGAAGTGCGCCATGAACGTGTGGCGCGAGACCGATCTCGGCGGCTTGACGAAGAACGTGCCGGACAAGCCGTGCGCTTGCTTCTTCGACTCGGTAGCGACCGGCAAGTCGTCGTGCATTGCCTGCACGACCGACGCGCAGTGCTCCAATGGCGCGCCCGTGTGCCGTCGCAACTTCTGCGAGGCCCGCTGATGCGCCGTCATCTCGTCGTGATCTTCGCAGTGTCCGCCGTCGTCTTCGGCGGGGCTCTCGCGAGCGCATGCTCCTCGTCGACGGACGAAGCGACCCCGAGCCGCCCGGTGATCCCGCCGGTCGACTCGTCCGTCGCGATCGACGACGGTGGCGTCGACGGCGATGCCGCTGCCGTCGACGCTGCCTCTTGCAACGGAGGCCCGCAAGGATGCTTCACGTGCGAGCCGGTCCAGCTCGACGACTTCCTGAACGCTTGCACGGACGGGCAGTGCACGCCGTTCGACAACGTCGCGCGACTGCCGCTCTACAAGGCGGGGCAAGCGCTCCCGCCCGTGCCCTGAGCGCAGGGCGGTCGGACAGAGCCATGCAGTATCGAGGTTTCGCGGGGCGGATCGTGCTCGCGATCGGGGTCGCGCTCGCGGTCGTTCTGGCGAGCGTGACGGCGGTCGCGCAGGAGGATGATCTCGAGGTTCCCGCGGCGGCGAGGGGGGAGGGGGACGCGGGGGCGAGCGCGGACGCGGACGCGAGTGCGGACGCGAGTGCGGACGCGAGTGCGAACGCGAATGCGGATGCGGATGCGGGGGCGAGTGCGAGTGCGTTGCTCGAGGCGCGGGTTCGGGCGCTCGAGGCGCGGGCTGCGGAGGCGGCCGCGCCGGCGGCGGCGCCCGAGGTGCGCGTCGAGCGGGAGCCTTCGCTCACGGGCGGGCTCACGGGGCCGCTCGGGCTCGTTTTCTCCGGCTACGTGCAGGGGCAGTACGAGTCGCATCAGGACTCGGAGGATCAGCTCCAGCAGGGCGGAGTACCGCTCAATCAAAATCGTTTTCTCATCCGCCGTGCTCGGCTGCGTGTCGATCGCGCGTGGACCTGGGCGTCGACCGCCATCGAGGTCGACGGCAACACGGTGCGTGGTCCGGCGTTCGGGCTTCGTCGCGCCGAGGCATCGCTCGTCTGGCGCCAGCCCGATCGCGACGCGATCCCCTACGTTCGCCTGACCGGCGGCCTCAGCGAGATACCGTTCGGGTACGAGATGACCGAGTCGTCGCGGGCTCGCTTCTTCATGGAGCGCTCGGCCGGCTCGCTCGCGCTCTTCCCGGGCGAGGTCGACGTCGGCATTCGACTCTCCGGCGGCATTGGCTTCTTTCGATACGCGGTCGCCGCCTTGAACGGCGAGCCCATCGACGATCGTCCCGGTCGCATCGCCGGAGATCCCAACTCCGCGAAGGACATCGTCGCGCGCGTCGGCGTCGACACCAAGGCCAGCGATGACCTGCGCATCGCCGGCGGCGTCTCGTTCCTGACCGGCAAGGGCTTCCACGCCGGCAAGGACGCGACGAAGAACGGCGTCGTCTGGCGCGACCTCAACGAGAACGGGACCATCGACAACGGCGAGGTCACCGCGGTGCCGGGCAGCGCCGCGACGCCGTCGGAGAGCTTCTCGCGCTGGGCATTCGGCGCCGACCTCCAGGCGTCGCTCACCACGCCGATCGGCAAGACGCGCCTCTACGGCGAGATCTTCGCAGCCCAGAACGCAGACCGTGGATTCTTCGTCGCCGATCCCGTCGCCACCGGTGTGGATCTCCGGGAGGTCGGCTTCTACGCAGGATTCCTCCAGGAAATAGGCCGATACGCGATCGTGGGCTTCCGCACCGATCACTACAACCCCAACGCGGATCTCTTCGACAAGCGCGGCGGCAAGCTGATCCCCGCCGACGCGTCCATCCACACCTACTCGCCGATGATCGGAGCCCTCTTGCCCGATCGCGTGCGCATCCTCTTCCAGTACGACGCGGTCGTCGATTCGCTCGCGCGCGATTCGCAGGGCGTGCCCACCGATCTCAAGAACGATCGCTTCGTCATTCGCATCCAGGGTGAGCTGTGACGGCCCGCGGTGTGGCGCTTCTCGTGGCAGCCTTTGCGCTGCTCGCGTCGCTCTCGGTCTTCGCGTGCTCGGGCGTGCCGAGCGAGACCGGGATCGCAGAGCCGATCCGGCTCCGCAACGCGACGTTCGAGAGCGGCGATCTCCCCGGCGGTCCGCCGGTGGCAAGCGGCGGCGTACCTCCGCTCGTGACGTCGTTCGAAACGGCGAGCACGGTCATCCGACCCGGCGAGACCGAGAAGGGGCTTCTCGGTCGCGTGAGCCCGGATGCCGTCGCCGTCGGGATCCGGTTCGCGGGCATCGGCACGGGCTACTGGGTCGTGCCCGTCGACGGACCCGATCCCCAGAACAACGGTGAGCTCGGCTGGCAGACAGTCGCAGACTTCGGAGGCACGGTGGCGCCCGGTCTCTATCCGCTGCGCGTCGTCGCCATCGACGCCGCCGGCCACGCTGGAACGCAACGCGAGCTCTCGGTCTGCGTGACACCCAGCATCCCGGACAACCTCAACGCGTGCGACCCGACGATCCCGCCGCCGGCCGCGATCCTCTCGCTCTCGTGGGACACACCCGTCGACCTCGACCTCGTCGTGGTCACACCCGACGGGCGAATCGTCGACGCGAAGCATCCCCGCACCACGGCTCCGCCGCCGCCTGGACCGTCGAGCGGGCTCGACGCAGGGGCCGCGGTGAGCGTCGGCACGTTCGACCGCGACTCGAACGGGTCGTGCGTCATCGACGGCATCCAGCGCGAAGACCTCGTCTTCCAGTCTCGACCGAGCGCCGGCTCTTATCTCGTCTACGCGAGCCTGTTCGACGCGTGCGGGCAGGCGTCGGTGCACTTCCGCCTCTCGCTCTACGAGCCCGAGGCCACCGCAGACCCGAAGGTGCAGCACCTCGTCCAGTCGATCACGAAGAACGGCGTGCTGCTCGGCCCCGAGGCCAACGGCGGCTCGAAGATCGGCACGTTCGTCACCGAAGTCACGTTTTAGGAGGACCGGATCATGCTCGTCGATCGTCTGTTGAAGGTGGCGCTGGCCGGGAGCACGTGGGTGCTCTGGCTGCTCCTCGCGCTGTCGGTGCTCTCGCTGACGGCGATGCTCGAGCGCTGGCTCTTCTTCCGCCGTCATTCGGACGACATCCCGGCGCTTCGCGCGCGGCTCTCGCGTGCGCTCGCGACACGCGACATCGCGACGGCGAAGAAGGTGCTCGAGGCGAGCAAGTCGATCGAAGCTCGCGTCCTCCTCGCCTCGCTGGCGTGGGAGAAGGGCGGTCCGCAGGCGGTGCAGGATGCGGTCGAGAGCGAGCTCGGCGCCGCACGAAAAGAGCTCGATCGCGGCACGAACCTTCTCGGCACGCTCGGCACGAACGCGCCGTTCGTCGGGCTTTTCGGCACCGTGCTCGGCGTCATCGAGGCGTTCCACCAGCTGGCGGCCGGCGCGGCGAAGGCGGCGATGGGCAACGTCATGAGCGGCATCGCCGAGGCGCTCGTCGCGACGGGCGTCGGTCTCTTCGTCGCGCTTCCCGCGGTCGTCGCCTACAACGTCGCGCAGAAGCGCATCTCCGGGATCGAGAGCGACACGCTGGCGCTCGCGAAGCTCCTCACCGCAGCGCTGCGCATGCCGAAGGAGACCGCGGAGGCGAGCTCCGAGGTCGGCTCGGACGCGCAGGACTCCGGTGAACGTCCCGTCGAGCAGGCGGCGGAGTAGCCCATGGCGCAGCTCCAGGGCCGTGGACGAGCGCCGATCGTCGGCATCAACGTCACTCCGATGGTCGACGTGGTGCTCGTGCTCCTCGTCATCATGATGGTGTCCGCGACGTACATCGTGGCGCAGAGCCTGAAGGTCGAGCTGCCCAAGACCGCGACCTCCGACGAGGCGGTACCGCAGGTGGCGAAGGTCACGTTGACGCGCGAGAAGAAGACGCTCTTCGGCGAGCAGGAGGTGACGGAGAGCGAGCTCATCGTGAAGCTCCGCGAGGCCCACGCGCAGAACGCCGACACCAGCCTCGTGCTCAGCGCCGACGAGAACGTGAACCACGGCTCGGTCGTCCACGTCATCGATCTGGCGAAGGTCGAAGGCATCGCGAAGTTCGCCATCCACGTCGAGCGTTCGCAGTAGGCAAGCCGTGACGCGAGCCTCTCTCCTCTATCTCGCGAGCTTCGGCGCGCATGCCGTGCTGGCAGCGGGCGTCGTGTCGATGAGAGGCGCACGCAAGTTCGAGGACATCAGCGTGGCGGTGATCGAGAAGGCGAAGCCCGAGGCGAAGAAGGCGCCGCCGCCCCCGCCGCCCGAGCCTCCCGCACCAAAGACAGAGGCGAAGGCGAAGGCGGCACCGAAGCCGGCGATCGCGAAGCCCGTCGACGAGGCTCCGCCGCCGAGCGCGGGCGCGACGACCGGCAACGACGTCCCCGACTTCGGACTGTCGCTCGGAGGCGGAGGCAGCGGCGGTCTCGCCGTCCCGGCATCCGCGCCTCGGGCGCAAGCGGGGCCCGCGTCGACCGTGCAGGTCTCGAAGAAGCTCCTCGCGGCGCCCGCGCCCACGCAGGACGTCTGCGCGGACCCGCCGACGAAGCCGAAGGTGATCGCGATCGGGCAGCCCGCGTACACGCAGGAGGCGCGCGACGCGAACATCGCCGGCAAGGTCCGCGTCGAGCTGACCGTCGATGCCACCGGAAAGGTGGCGTCGGCCCGCGTCCTCGAAGGGCTGGGCCACGGACTCGACGAAGCCGCGCTCGCCGCCGCTCGCGCCGCGACGTTCGAGCCGGCCACGCGCTGTGGCAAGGCGGCCTCCGCGACCTTCGTCGTCGCGATGCGCTTCGCGTTGTGATCCATGCGCGCCCTCGTTTCATCCGTCGCGTTGCTCGCTTCGCTGATGCTCGTGAGCAGCGCTCACGCGCAGCCTGCGCCCGCGCGCCAACCCGCGCCCGCGCCCCCCGCCGCTCCCGTGCTCACCAAGGCGCCGAAGCTCACGCGCTTCGTGGAGGCTGATTACCCGGAGGCGGAGAAGGCGAAGGGGCGCGCGGCCGTCGTGGTCCTCCGGCTGACGCTCGACGCCGCCGGAAACGTGCAAGATGCATTCGTCACCGAATCGGCCGGGGCCGCGTTCGATGCTGCGGCGGTGGCGGCCGCGCGTCGCTTCGTGTTCGAGCCTGCCGAGGTCGACGGCAAGCCGTCGCCGATACGCATCCTCTATCGCTACGAGTTCACGCTGAAGACCGAGGCGCCCAAGACCTCGGTCTTCGAAGGCCACGTGGTGGACCGTGGCTCGCAGCGGCCGCTCGAGGGCGTCACCGTGGCGCTCGATTCCGGGCAGCAAGCGGTGACCGATGCTGCCGGACGCTTCCACATCGACGACGTGCCTCCCGGCAAGCACGCGATCACGCTGTCCGCGCCGAAGCTCACGGCGCTCCGCACGGAAGAGACGTTCGAGGTCGGCAAGAAGGTCGACGCCACCTACGACGTGCAGGGCCCTGACGCACCGTCGGCTGCTGCCGAGGGGCCGCAGGACGACCTCGAGATCGTCGTCAACGCCCCCGCGCTCGAGAAGCACGTCATCGCGACGCAGGTGACCGCGGAGGAGGGAAGGCGTCTGCCGGGCACGCAAGGCGACGTCCTCAAGGTCGTGGAGAGCATGCCCGGCGTAGCGCGCTCGCAGGTCGGGTCGGGCCAGCTCGTGGTGTGGGGCGCCGCGCCGGAGGACACGCGCGTCTACGTCGACGGCGTTCGGCT